>QHXG01000058.1:16340-16740 GCA_003222845.1 Acidobacteriota bacterium
TATGAGATCTATTCGATGAATTGGGCTAGTGCGAGAGTGACGAGGCTGACTTTTACGTCCGCAATAAATGTCAACCCCACGTGGTCACCATACGGAACCAAAATCGCTTTTCAAAGCAATCGTGACGGCAATTTTCAGATCTATTCAATGAACGCGGACGGCAGCGCGCAAACGCGTCTGTCAAATAACGCGTTCGATGATGAGTTTCCTGACTGGTCACCTGATGGAACGAAGATCGCATTTGCAAGCATGCGTGACGGTGATCAGGAGATCTATGTAATGAATGCCAACGGCTCAAATCAGACCCGGCTAACAAACATTCCGGGCTCTGACGGCCTGCCGGTCTGGTCTCCGGATGGAACCAAGATCGCGTTTGAAACTAATCGCGATGGCCACTTTC
>QHXG01000244.1 GCA_003222845.1 Acidobacteriota bacterium
AGCCTCCTTCAGGAGGCTTCCAGCGACTAGGAGAACTGAGATGTCCCACGTATTCATCAACTCTATTATCACTTCACATGGGCGACACATTCGCGGGAGCCATTAGTTGATCGAGAATTCCGTTTTCCCAGGCGTAAACGCCTGGGCAGTGGAAAAGAAGATCACTTTTCATTACGATTCTTTGCTGGCTGGAGACTGTACCGCACGAATCGGTAGGTCAGATAGATTAACAAACCTACGGTCGCGGCAATTGCAGCCTGAATCGCCTCCCGCAGAGTGCTGTTCGCCAAGAGCCAGACCGAAAGAGCAAGCGCCGCAACTGCGATTACTGGTCCACCGCGAACTTTGAAAATAGCCGCCGGCACGCTCCCTTTCCGTCGCAAAACCGGCAACGCCGCACAGGTCACCGCATAAGTAACCAGCCGCGCGATGGCGCTGATCGTTAGCGCCGCCACGAACGAACTCTTGAGAGTTACCACCAGCATCACTGCAGCGGTAATCACGATCGAAATATGAGGAGTAAAGAATCTTCGGTTAACCTGAGCGAGAAACGAAGGCAACTGTTTTCTTTCGGCGATCGCAAAAGGGATGCGCGAGCCTGAAAGCACCAGGATGTTCAGATTGCCGGCAATAGAGATCATCGCGCCGGCGGAGATGAGCACGCCCCCGGCCGTGCCCATGAATCTCTGGCCTGCATCAGCCAGCGGCTTCGTCGATTTTGCCAACTCCGGCAACGTGCCGATGCATACCACCTGAATCAAAATGTAAGTGCCGGCGACCACCGCCGTGGCAATCAGCAGAGCCCGTGGCAGATGCTTTTGCGGATCGCGAATCTCGCCCGCGGGAATCGTGGCCATCTCAAATCCGGTGAAGGCGTAAAGCAGCAACAGCACCGATTGCGAGAAGGCGCCGGTTGCCGGACGCGCACCCAAAGCAAACGCATGCGGATTAAGAAAGAAAAGGCCAACCGCAACAAAAGCGAGCATCGGCAGGAGCTTGCCGATGGTGAATAAGTCGCTGGCAATTGCCGCTTGTCGCACCCCTATAACGTTGACTGCGGTAAGCACCAGCACGACCAGGACAATCATAATCGCGCGCGGAACCGCGTTGTTAGCTGCCGGCCAGAAATAAGCGAGGTAACTGACCATCAAGTTACAATTCGCCGCGAATGCCGTCAGACGCGCCAACCAGCTTAGCCAGCCAACCTCGAATGCGATAGTTGGACCAAAGGCCGCGCGCGCGTAAGTGTAAGGGCCGCCGGTTTCGTCAAAGCGGCTACCCACCTCCGCGAAGCAAAGGATGATCAGCAGCACGACAAACGCGCAGGCGACGAAAGCAATCAAACTGTACGAGCCAATCAGCGAATAAGTCTTGGCAGGTAAGCCGAAAATGCCGGCGCCGATGATGCCATTGATAGCGACGGCGACCAGGTCCCACTTTCGTATGCCACGCAGCAGGCCTTCTTCCGAAGTTTTTTGCATTCCGTCTTGAGATTGAATCACCGGACTAGCGGTTCTTGCAGTTCGTCACCTCAACATTGAGCGGCCATACGCAAGTGCCATTGGGCACGAAATATTCATAGCCACAAGCTCCATTTGATTTCCCTTCGAGCCCGTTTACGGGCGACAGAAAACATGGCGCTCCTGAAATCTCTTCGTTGGACCTTAGTTCTATAAATATTCCGCCGCTACGCGGCTGGGACAAAGGCGAAATGCTTAGTTAGCCGTGGTACCGCGATCTGCGCTTTCTTCCGCTCCGTCTAATACTTCCTTGACAGCGGCAGAATTGAGGAAGGTTTGGCGCAGTGTGTCATCATCGGTATTGTCGGCGATTGATTTCACGATTGCGGCTGCATGAGAAAACGCCTCGCGCGCAGATGATGTGTCACCCAATTGCGAGCGTAGCCTACCAAGCGCGGCATGAGTTTTCCACGCCACCAGCGGCGCGGGATACTCACGCAGCACTTCCAGTGCAATGTTGAGTTCCGCTTCTGCTTCGGCTCGGTCATCGCAAGCCATTGTGATTTCCGCGAGCAGCTTGTGGGCGACGGCCATGTATTTCCGGGCCTCATAATGCGTGGCCACGTCGAGCAGACGGTTGGCATACTCTCTGGCTTGAGCGAGATCGCCCTGGGCCAGCCAATGTTCGCACGTTCCCGCCTGAAGACGAATGTTGTAGCGCCAGCGAAACCAGGCATCGCGCTCGAAAATTGATTCGGCTTCGTGGAACCTCAAGAGAGTTTCTTCGCTCTTGCCTGTGTGATCGAAATCTATGCCGAGGTTTATCAGTGAATTCGCTTCCGCCTCCAGCACATGATGTTCCCGGCCTACTTCGAGGCCTTGTTGGTCGTATTGAACCGCGTGCTCGAAATCCTGTAGTTCGCGATGAATCCAGCCGATACAGTTCGGCAGCCGCGGATACCAGAAACGATCGCCATTGCGCTGGGCCATGTTAATTCCTTCGTTCAGCGTCTTAAGGGCTTCCGAGATACGACCCAGATTCCCCCGAGTTAAGCCGAGCGCGAAGAGCGATAGCAGCACGAGAAATCCGTCTCGCATTGCGGCGGCTAGTCTGTTGGCTTCGACCAAAACTTTTTCCGCAGTCTCGTACTCCGTTTGAAAGAAATGAAGTAAGCCACGCCAACCTAAGCCGCTGACCAACACTGGCTGGTGATCAATCGACCTGGCGATCTGGATAGCTTCATCGAGGGTCGCTTGAGCTTCCGCCAACTCGCCATAACAAATATGCTTCAGTCCGATAAGCTGCATGGTCTCCACCCGCAGCGATTCGCTCTGGGCGCGCTCGGCCACGGCCAGGGCTTCTTCGGCGCGCTCGGCCATTTCTGTCAGTCGATGACCATAAAAAAGAGTCAGAGTCAGCGCGTTGAGCGCCGCAGACTCCATCGCCGGATCATGCATGGCCTGCGCCTGCTGCAGCATGGAACCATAGTCCTCGACTGCCTCATTGAACCGGCTCAGAGCGAGGTTAACTCCCCCGCGCTTTTGAAAGACGGTCAACTTCTTTTTCGTCTGGTCCTCAGCCGCGAGCTTTTCCACGAGTTCCAGCGCGCGACTGTAATGCTTCTCAGCCTCGTCGTTGGCGTAGAGCTGAGCCGCGTTGTCTCCTGCCTGGACGAGGTATTCGGTGGCCCGCTCGAAGTCCCGTCCGCGCTCGAAGTGCATAGCGAGCTGGGCGGCGATCCGCGGCGCCTGCTTGCCGTAATGCTGGAGCAACTCCTCTCCTGCCTGCCGATGAAGCAGGATGCGCCGCTTGCTCACCAGATCTCCATAAAGCACGTTTTGATAGAGCGCGTGCGCAAAACGATATCGCGTGGCCAAAGCACCATCGGGCAACTCTTCTTCCTCGCGCGTTTCAATCAGCCGGGTGATCTTGTCCAGTCGATCAAGCTGCTCCTCCAGATCCAGTTCATCCATGCCGAGCAGTCTGGCAAGAACTGTCGAAGTAAACTCCTCGCCTTCAATGCTGGCGTACTGAAGCGCGCGCCGGTCTTGTTCGGCGAGGGCCTCGATCTTCTTACGGATCATGCTGCGCACGCTTTCCGGCATCTCCAGATCCATTTCCGAAATGGGGCGCATTAACGTCCAGTGCTCATTTGCTTTGGCAATATCACCGCGCTCACTTAGAAACTGGACCAAACTAGTGGCAAATAAGGGATGCCCTTCGGTCTTGCGCTGAATGAGTGCGGGAAGCTCGCGGGGAAAATCATTCGGCGAGAAGCGCAGATCGAGATAACTGGCCACGTGTTCGTAACTCAGCGAACCAAGTGCAATCTCTTCACATAGCTTGTGCGACTGCATTTCCAGCTTGTAGCTTTTGAGTGGATGACCGCTGCGCTCAACATCCTCCGGACGGAATGTGCCGATCACTAAGAGACGTTGTGTGCCCACGCGTTGGCAGAGATGGCGCAGCAGGTCGATGCTCGAGGGATCGGCCCAGTGAATATCTTCAAGCAGTATTACCAAAGGATTATTCGCTGCCAACGTTCCGAGAGCATCACCCATTTCGCGCAGCATTCGTTCCTTGGTGGCGCCGATTGTCTCGCGCTGCAAACTCTCCAACGATCCGGTTGAAACAAACGCGGCGGGAAGTTGTAAACACCAGGTCGGCGCATACGTCCTCAGTATGGCTGCCACTCGCTCGCGACCGGGACCAGCAAGCAAAGCTCCGACGGCATCAAGGAACGGCAGGTAAGCTTCGCCGGTACCATATTGCTCTACACAGCGTCCGCGACTTACGAGCAGGCCGGGATACTGCTGCCGAGCACGGCGCATAAATTCATCGGACAGTGAACTCTTTCCAATTCCCGGTTCGCCGGTAATGAAAACGACCCGGCCGGACCCTCCGATTGTTTGCTGCAAGAGTCCGGCAAGCTTCCTGATTTCGGGCTCGCGACCTACGAACTCTTCCGGCTCGGCTTCAGCTTGAGTTGCTTCCACTCCCAGGGCGAAGCCCGCGAGGCTATCGGTCGACACGCCACGCAAAACTCTCAGAGATTCGGCCAGCTCAGACGGCGACGAATATCGTCGTTCTCTATCCTTTGCCAGTGCCCGTTCTACGATCAAATCAAACTCTAAGGGCAGACCCGGCCTAACAGCACTCGGCGGTGTTGGATTAACAGTAGCGATGCTGTGCATTATTGAAAGCAAACTAGCTCCCGTGAATGGCAACCGACCCGTCGCCGCTTCGTAAAGCACCACGCCCAGAGAGTAAATGTCCGTGCGGGGATCCAAGGGCTCGCCGCGCGTCTGCTCGGGCGACATGTAAGATATCGTTCCCACAACCTGGCCGGCATCAGTCAAATCTGCAACCATGGTCGCCGCTTCTTTATCGATTTCGCTGGGAAGAGTCTGAACAATCTTGGCGAGGCCGAAGTCAAGTACTTTGACCTGTCCGCGCGGGCCAATCAGGATGTTTGCGGGCTTAATGTCGCGATGGATCAAATTGATGTTATGTGCGGCAGCGAGCGCTTCACACACTTGGGAGCCCAGATCGAGGACCTGCAAAAGGTCTAGAGGACCGCGATCCAGTCTACCCCTCAGCGACTCACCTCCAATGTACTCAGAGACGATGAAGTCGAGCCCATCGCTTTCTTCAATCGCATGAATCGTAATGATGTTCGGATGATTCAGCGCTGAGGCCGAACGCGCCTCGCGCAGAAAGCGCTGTCTGGCCTTCTCGTCAGTGGGACCGCCGGGAGGCAGAAGCTTGATCGCCACCTGCCGGCCTAACTTTAAATCCTCAGCCTTGTAAACCTCGCCCATCGCACCCTGGCCAATCTTTTCAAGAATCCTATAGTGTGCGAGCGTCTGTCCGGTGTGCAGCGAACTCATGGCAATGCCTCGTTAGATCGAAGTGGAGGACAAATGGTAACTGGACGCAGCGAAATAATAGACTTCTCATAACGCAACATCAAGCTTTTTTCAAGACTTTAATAGCGGATCAGTTCAGCGCTTCGCGGGCAACTTCCTTGTCGTCGAAATGAAATACCTCGCGGCCGATGATTTGATAATCCTCATGCCCTTTGCCGGCGATTAGAACCAGGTCGTCAGGGTGCGCCTGGGCGATGGCGTGATGGATTGCTTTGCGGCGATCGGCGATCTTTTCGTAAGGCTTTCCGGTTTTCTGAATCCCCCCTTCGGCGTCGGCGAGAATCTGATTTGGATCTTCAGTGCGCGGATTGTCGGAAGTAAGAATAACAACGTCGCTCAACGAACCTGCTGCCTCACCCATCGGCGCGCGCTTCGAGCGATCGCGATCGCCACCACAACCAAAGACAGTAATGATTCTTCCTTTGGTTACATCGCGCGCCGTGCGCAATACGTTCAGTAGCGCGTCATCGCTGTGCGCGTAATCAACAACTACTGCGAAATCACCATCGTGAGGCACGCGCTCAAATCGTCCTGGCGCGCCAGTGCACTTCTCCAATGCCTTAGTTATCACGTCCAGGCTGTAACCGAGCGCCAATCCGCTCGCCACGGCTGCCAGCGTGTTGTAAACGTGAGGTGGGCCAACCAGCGGTGAATGAAACTCGATCTCGCCGACGGGCGTGTGCAAGCGAAAACGCAGACCGGCCAGAGAGAATTCAAGGTCGCGGGCCGTGATGTCGGCATCTGATTTCACGGCATAACGAACTACGTGCAGTCCTTCGTTCTTAAGACGATCCGCAAGCTCAACTCCGTGCGGATCGTCAACATTGATGACTGAAGTTTTCGGTCGCGATCCCAGGCGACCATCGAACAAACGCTGCTTGGCATACCAGTAGTTCTCCATCGTCTTGTGATAGTCGAGATGGTCGCGCGTGAGATTCGTGAACACGGCCACCCCGTACTCCAACTCATCGCACCGATGAAAATCCATCGCCTGCGAGGAGCATTCCATTACGGCCGTCTGGCAACCGATCTCGACGGCTTGGCGCAACAGACGCTGCATATCAGTCGCCTCCGGCGTCGTGCGGCCGGCCTTATTGCGTTCGTTGCCGAGTCGATATTCCACTGTTCCGGTCATGGCAACCGGTTCGCCGGCTGCCTCGGGAATCGAAGCGACGAGATAAGCAGTTGTAGTCTTGCCGTTAGTTCCGGTGATACCGACCAGATTCAACTCACGCGCAGGATGATGATGGACTTCGGCGGCGGCCAGGGCCATCGCGCGGCGAACATTCTCCACTTGAATCCAGGCGCCAGTAAAATTTGCCGGTCTTTCGAGTTCTGAGATGACGCCGGCCGCGCCCTGTTGCATCACTTGAGGAATGAACTTGTGCGCGTCAAACAATTCGCCGCGGACGGCGACGAATAGACTTCCTTCGCGTGCCTGTCGCGAATCATGAGAAACATCGACGACCGGGGCATTTGCTTCTCCCGTTAGCACTCCGCCAGTAACCCGTGCAATCTCAGCGAGCGTCACCCGTTGTTGTGCTTTCGTTTCCACCTTTGTGGCAGTCTGCCAGACCTCCCGCCGTTTGGCGAAATCGAAAATGAGCATTCGACGGCGTCGTCGCGACTATGGCTTCGCAGCGTCGCCGTCGTAGTTGTGACTCGCGCAGCTATTTGTAAGTGATATGAATTTCCGCTTTGGGGTCAATTGCACTGGCGCCGCCACAATGGTTTGGATCGGAGCTGTCGTACAGAGTGGTGTTACCCGAGAGCACCCAAACCCTGGTTATGTGGGCGGCACTCTTCTTGTGTTTGTACTTGCCGTATTGGTCGTGAACCCCGAGACAGTCGATTCCGTGATTCGTCCCGCATTGAATCTCCAACGAGCCACCCTTGATGATGATGTCGTCGCCGGGGACTTGTGGTGGCCGGCTCGCAAGCGTGAAGGCGGCGAGGGCCAGCACGCAACTAGCCGCAATTGGAATTAGTAACCTACGCATTGTTTTTCTCCTTAATTTTAGGGGGTCAAGAACTGTCGCGAGACGGAAAGAACCCGCGCCCGCGCGAAACATGCCTCATAAAAAAACAAGTATCATCCAATCAACTGGATTAGATTTGAGAGATCACTTCGCTGAATGTGTTACCCCGTCAAGCTGTTTTCGCAACCGCTGAATGTCCGGACGATTGAGGAAGGCGCCATAGTTGTCCTTGCCCCAACGCGGTTCAAGTTTGGCCAGCAAATCGTTTGCTCGCAGAGCATACTCTTGTGCCTTGGTTTTGTCGCCTAACTTTTCACTAGCCACGGCTGCGTTTGCCAGGGCGCGCCATTCCGACGCCTGCTGACCAAGCCGGGCAAACACTTCCTGCGCCTGCAACGCGTTAGCGGATGCACCTTGAAAATCGCCAGCGAGGAGCATCGCCTCGGCGAGCGCAAGTTGTGCCTTGGCCGATTGCCATGAATCGTTTAGTTGCTTAGCCAGATCAAGGGCCTGCGCGCATTTTCCCTTGCCGGCCGCGGCGGCTCCCCCGTATGCCATAGCCAAACCCAAAATGCGCGTCGCGTTCATCTGGGTTTCGGGAAAATCGGCGCCGACCGTCGCCAACAACTTCTCCGCCTTACCCCTGGCGTCCGCGAAGTGCTCCTGACTCAAGTCGATCTCAGCAGCAATCAGCTTGCTTTCCAGCGACAAACGCTTGATTTCACCGCCCGGTTTGTCAGCGATGGCCACCGCCCGATTGAGCGGCTCTGCGACTTCACCGAAGCGGCCCAAACGGCCCAGCACGTAGGCACGCTCGAGCAGGTTGTAACCTATGCTGCGCTGAATACCAAGCGAGTTGTAAATCACGTCTGCCTGCGCAAGATGATCGAGCGCCTCGGCAAATTTCTCTTCTCGCGCCAGTGTCGAGCCGAGTTCCGCGTGGCCGAGCGCGATTTGCGATTGGTCATTCGATTCCTGACCCATCTTCAACAACCGCTCCTGGGCAGCTTCCGCGGCCGAATAATCGCCTTTCCGAATATTTGCGCGCGCCAGCAAAGCCAGACAGGAAGAGGTTTCGGATCGATAACCGCCTTGCTGGTAAAAATTGAGCGCGGACTGGATATACTGAACAGCCTCTTCCGGGTTCTTTTGGTGCAAACGCAAATTCGCCAACGAGACCCGGACTCTCGCTTCGTTGCTTCTGGCCTTGTTCCTTTGCGCTGATTCAAAAGCCTGCCCCAGGTACTTCTCTGCCTCCGTGTATTCGCCTTTGATCAAAAATGCGTTGCCGAGATCGATCAAGGCCTGGGTGCTGACGTTCTCCATGCCATTCTTCTGGGCCAGGTCAACAGCTTCGCGAGCATATTCAGTTGCGCGAGCCATTTCGCCCATGTCAGCGGTCAGGCTACTCAATTGCCGGAGCGCTTTGACCTCTTGCCCCTTGATGTCATTGACCCGCGCCAGACTCAGAGCTTGTTCCAGGCGCACCTTGGCATCCGCCAGCTTGCCGAGTTGGTTGAACAACGCACCGCGCTGGTAGTTGACTTCCGTTCGTCCCTCAAGATTACCCATTGCCTGATAGATCGCTTCAGCTTTATCGAACGAGTTGGACGCGTTCAGCAAATCTTTTTGTCGCCCATACAGAATACCCAGGCGCAAAAATGCTGTCGCATATTGTGGATTTCGGTTCGCCGCTTCTGTATAGACTTCGATCGCCTTCTTCAGGTCTTCGTTCTTCTCGTAAGCGCGTCCAAGATCGACCAGGACGCTCGGCTTCTCAGCGTCGGACGATTGTTTTGCGAGTGCGGCATAAGATTCGATCGCTGCCGGGAAGTCGTGACGCACCGTGGCTGAAATTGCGTCAACATAAAGCGCGTCGGCTGTTGGCAGCAGCGAGCGATCGCTGGCCAGCGACGTTACGCGGAGCAATTCATCCTTTGCTCTGTCTGCATAGTCCAACTCGATCAAGCTTTCCGCCAACCGCGCATGCGCCAGAACATACCTGTCGTCAATCGCAATTGCGCGCTCGAGCGCTTTGCTCGCTTGATAAAAGGCGCCATCGCGCACCGCGTTGGTTCCGACGTCGTACCAGTGCTGAGCTTCCGCGCCGGGAACGTGCAACCTCGGACGCCACCATCGCCAAACAATCGCCGTTGCCACGATGACGGCCACGACACCGACCAGGATGTACCAAACAGGCACGCGTGGTCGGACCAGCATCCGCGAGAGATTTGTGAAGGTCGTCTGGCGAACTGAGGACGTAATCGATCTTGGGTGGATTAGCGTAATTCCCAGGTCGTCCTGCAAGGCGTCACGAACCGCGCGCAGATCAGCTATGAGGTCGTCGGTAGATTGATATCTGTTGGCGGGGTCCTTCGCCAACGTCTTAAGAATGATGGAATCCAGTTCCGGCGGCAGCGCGGGATTAATCTTCGACGGAGGCGGAGGCTCAACATGAATAACATTTGCAGCGATCTCAATCAGGCTCGTTCCGGGAAATGCCGGTTGGCCGGTAACACACTCATAGAACACGCCGCCAAGCCCGAACAGATCGCTGCGTGCGTCAACCTGGCCGCCCATAGCCTGCTCGGGTGAAAGATACGCCGGCGTACCAACCATAGCACCGCTGCGCGTCTGCATAGCCAACAGCGTACGCGCTTCGGGCTCGGATGCGTGAATCTGATCATCGTTGAGTTGTTTGGCAAGGCCGAAGTCCAGCACCTTCACCTGGCCGCCCTCGTTGATCATGATGTTCGTCGGCTTGATGTCGCGATGAACAATCCCACGCGCGTGAGCCTCTTGTAGGGCCAACGCGACCGCTTCGATGATCTCCAACACTCGCTCCACTGTCATTTGACCTTTGCGCATCATTCTGCTGAGCGTGTGGCCCCGGATCAGTTCCATGACCAGAAAAGGGCGTCCCTCGCTGGTCTCGCCATAGTCGTACACCGTAGCAATGTGCGGGTTGCTCAACTCGGAAACAGCCCGTGCCTCGCGCAAAAAACGCGCGCGATAATCGCGTTCGTTTGATTCCAGCATCGGAAACTTGATCGCCACGCGTCGGCCCAGGCTCGTATCCTCAGCCAGGTAGACTTCGCCCATGCCTCCCTTTGCGAGGCGGTCGAGAATACGGTAATGGGAAACAACTTGCCCGATCATCGGACTCGAATCAGCGTTAGTTTGAAGAAAATAATTTGCTTAATCAGATGTTAAGGCCGGGCGTTCAGAGAAGATCGCAGACATCGTTACGTACGGACCTTTAATCGAGCCGCATACTACGCCAAAGCCAAAAGCATTTCAATTCCTTTAGCAGAGTGAGCCAACTCATGCTGAGGTTACATATTAGCAGCCATCACTTCCGCCAGAAGACTTGCTCGAGCTTCGCCTGTTCCTGGGCCCGCGATGGTGTGGATCAGTCTGGACAGGATTGAGAGCCAGCGTTTACGATGCAGCGTCTGTAAATTTCTGTGAGAGGCGTGAAATCTCATGGCTGCTAGAATTTCAGTGGTTTCGCTACTGACGCTGACGAGTTTGCTGGCGCTGTCAACGGTTTTCAGCGCGGCGCCTGCATACGATCTAATCATAAAGAACGGCCGCGTTGTCGATGGCTCAGGCCGGCACGGTTTCAAAGCCGACGTCGCGATCAAAGGCAATCGCATCGCTCGCATCGGCAACCTGCGCGGTGCGAAAGCAAAACGCGAAATTGATGCGCGCGGACAAATCGTCGCGCCCGGCTTCATAGACATGCTGGGACAATCGGAAACGTTCGTGCTGATCGATCCGCGCGCGATGAGCAAGGTGATGATGGGCGTCACGACCGAGATAACCGGCGAGGGCGAATCGATCGCGCCCGTCAATGATCGCATCCTCAAAGAACAGGAAGACTTCAATCGACGCTTTAATCTGACGGTCGATTGGCGCACGCTCGACGAATACTTCAAGCGGCTCGGAAAGCAGGGCGCGGGGGTGAACCTCGGCACCTTTGTCGGCGCGACGCAGGTGCGTGAATACGTGATCGGTTATGACGATCGTCCCCCGACCGCGGCCGAGTTAGAACAAATGAAGCAGTTGGTTGCCGAGGCAATGAAAGACGGCGCGCTCGGTGTTTCAACCTCCCTACAGTACGTGCCGGCGCGGTTTGCGAAGACTGATGAGATTGTCGAACTCGCGAAAGTCGCGCATCAATACGGCGGCATTTACATCTCGCACCAACGGAGCGAAGCCAACGCGATCGATGATTCGATGAAAGAAGTTTTCGAGATCGCGCGCCGCGCGCATATTCCCGCGGAAATCTGGCATTTCAAAACCGCGTACCAGAAAAACTGGGGACGTATGCCCGAAATGCTCCGCCGCATCGAGGCCGCTCGACGGCAAGGATTGAAGATTACGGCGGACGTTTATCCGTACGTCGCGGGCAGTACGTCACTTAGTGCATGTTTGCCGCCATGGGCGCTTGCAGGTGGCACGGATCGAATGATCGCGCGCTTGAAAGATCCGGCAACGCGCGCACGTCTGAAGCAAGAGATCGCCGCCGATTCGAACGCTTGGGAGAATATCTACCTTGGCAGCGGCGGTCCCAGCGGGATCTTAATCGGCTCGGTGGTGAATCGAGACTTGGAAAGTTCGCAGGGAAAGCGACTATCGGAGATTGCTACCGCTCAAAACAAAGATCCACTTGACGCTCTATTTGATTTCATCATCGCCGACCGCGGCCAGACCGGCGCGATCTTCTTTATGATGAGCGAAGCCGACATGAACGCCGCGCTGAAGTCTCCTTTAGTCAGCATCTGCACCGACAGCAGCGCGCGCGCCACGGATGGCCCCTTGGCCGGATCGAAATCGCATCCCCGCGGCTGGGGCACCTATCCACGTATTCTCGGGCACTATGTGCGCGACCTACACTTAATGCCGCTGGAACTCGCGATTCACAAGATGACGGGCTTGCCCGCATCGAATGTTGGTTTGAAACAGCGAGGGCTTATTCGCGAAGGTTACTTTGCCGATATCACCATCTTCGATCCAAAGACGGTGATCGATCGCGCAACCTTCGAAGAGCCGAACCAATATCCGGTCGGGATAAACTTCGTCATCGTCAACGGACAGATCGAGGTTGATAACGCTCAGCGCACGCCCGCACTGGCCGGGCGAGTGCTGCGGGGGCCAGGATATCGGCAATAGCTATGGGCGCTCGACTCCTGCGCCGCCGGCTGTTCGGCCCTCTTGAGCATTTTCAAGACCCTTAAAGGGGTCTTAACCTGATCGCACCTCCACGGATTAACCAATAAAAATGGGGGTGGCAGCCATCACAGTGATCAACGTAAGGGTACAGTAAAAGGAATACCGCTCAATGGCTCATCGCGTAGATGATCACATTGATGGCGCTCTTATAAGCATGCAAGCCGTACTTCGCGGGATAGCGCGGGTCGTTGATCCACTCCCACGCGTCACCCATATCGGTGTTGAAGGAGATGAAGCACACCAGCCGGCCATTCTCGTCCTCGACTCCCATACGATGCGGGACCGTGCCGCCTTTCTCTGAGGTCTGGCCGCGCAGGGCATTGAAAATATTCGGCACCTGCAGAGTTTCGTCGATGTCGAGATACGAATGAAAGATCGGATGCGAGAGCGGTAATTCCTTGATCTGGCGATTGGGCCAGACCTTATGAAGCTGCGTCTCGAGATTGGCGATCTCATAGACGCCCCAGAAATCATCGAAGTACATGAAGCCGCCACGCGCGACATATTCGCGCAAACGCGCGGCCTGTTCATCTGAGAGGTCGAGAAAGCCGGGCTCGACGAAGTAGATGATCGGATAGTCGAAGAGGCGATCGTCCATGATCGGAATTTGGTCAGGGCGCGCGGCGATCTTCAAATTCGTGCCGGCCCATTCGCGCAGACCTACGATTAAATTGTTGTCGGCTTCGGGATAGTCCGTCGCCCAACTATTTCGTCGTCGATAACCATAACCGTAATTCGGCGAGTCATAGATCGTGCGGATAAATGTAAACTCGCCGTAAGAAGGCCCGGTCGCTACGGGCCTCACCAAGGTAGGGCGCTGGCGGAAGCTGCGATAGTCATCAAAAGGGTTCTGCGCGAGCGTGGGAACCAGGAGCAGCAACAGCACGAGCATGCTGATGCCGAATCGTCGACCTTTTATGTGCGATCGGCGTCGCGATTTGTCATTTGACAATAAAGCGTTCGTCATTTGTGGATTTCGTTCATCGCATAGCGATGAGATGGGCACTAGCCGTGGGCTTTAGCCCACGGAGCGTTGTCGCATCGAATCGCCATCGCGTAGCGACGGTTGAAAATCATCCGTCGCAAGTCAATCGTCGCTACGCGACGACCCCGATCTGATCCACCTAACCGTGGGTTGAAACCCACGGCTAAAGTCATGCGGCGCTACGCGCCGAACGCAACAACTCACGAATGAAGAATGATCACTGCTTCCGTCCACCTCCCGACAACCGCCGATAATATTCCTCAACTGCCTTGCGATAGCGTTCAGGCGCGGCGCCTTCATCATGCAAGCGTAGATTCGTCCGGCCCGCCTGATTCTGTGCCTGCCGGCTCAATTGCAATTCCAGTTGACGCAGTGGATCGATCACGCTGTCCTTAAGCTGAGCAGCCGTTTGAATGTCATGGCCGGTCCCGACCTCAGTCAGCCGCCGCAGTTGGTCGATGGCCCGATCGAGATAAGGACCACTGGTGCCGCCCAATTGTTGCCGCAGCTTTTGCGCATCGTTCAGTCGCTGGCGCAATTCGGAATTCAACTGGCGGTCATCCCAGCCGCCATATCCGCCGCCGCGGTCATAACTCCCACCTTGACGACCATCTCCCGAATTCGATCCATTGTCAGAATTTCCCTGCTGGCCCTGTTGCCCACGCTGCCCGCCCTGCTGTTGTCCTGACTGTCCCTGCTGTCCCTGCTGTTGGCCCTGTTGCTGGCCACGTTGTTGACCTTGCGAGTTGCCATTACGTCTGGCCGCGTTTTCATCCAGGCGCCGGCGTAACGAATCAACGTTATCGGCGAGTTGTCGCGTTCGATCGAGCGCCTCTTCGGCGTTATTGCCCGATTGGCCCGCGCCTTGTTCCGCCGACTGCAAACGCTCGGAAAGATTGTTAAGGCTGCGCTCAACGGCGCGTTCGTTGGCCCGCGCGCCTTCGAGATTGTTGCCGTTCAGGGCCTGCTTGCCTTCGCGAATTCGCTCCGCGATCCGATCACGCGCCATGCCTTCGGCCGCGTCATTCAATTGCCGCGCGGTCCGCTGCTGTCCGCCGCCCATCGCACGCGCAGACTGTTCGATGTCCTGCTGCAAGCCGCTCACCGCATCAGCCAGAGCATCCTTGCGCTCGGCCAGTTGCTCGCGCGCTCGCTGCGAGTTCGCGTCCTGCCCACCACGGCGCGCAAGGTTCTCTACATCTTTGGCGATTTCACGCTGCCGCGACGCCGCCTGCGCCGCACGTTGACGCAAGTCACTGATTTGCTTCTGACGACCCGAAGCGCCTGATTGTCCGCCGGACTGACCGTTCATTTGTTGCAGACGGGTCTGCGCTTCGCGCAAGCGATCGAGGGCGCGCTCGTTCTGCGCGATCGATTCGCTGGAATTCCCACGCGATGATGCCTGCGCCTTCTGCATCTGGTCGGCAGTTTGATTGAGCTGGCGGCTCAACTCCTGCATCTGCGCGTCGCGACGTTCGCGCGAAAGCCGTTCAAGTTCGCGTGCGGCACGACGCGTCTCATCAATTAACTCCTGCTGTTGCCTTTGGTTCCCGCCGCTGGATCCGCTTTGATTACGCGGGCCCTGCAGGCGTCGTCGTTGCTCCTCAAGGGCTTGCTCCTGACGACGCGCCAACTCTTCAAGCCGGCGCTCGGCTTCAGACTTCTGTTGTTGTGCTTGCTGCCGCTGCTGCCGCTGGACTGTCTCGTACTGGTTCTTCATCTTATCGAGTTCCAGCTCGAACAAGCCGGCCAGTTCCTGCTGCTGGCGCTGGCTACTTTGGCCACCACCGCCATTTGCATTCTGATTACCAAACGCGACCTGTACCTGACGGAAGATTGCATCAGCCGCCAAAAGCTTTTGCAGCGCCCGTTGTTCGGGCGGCAGTGCGTCGCGGCCAGACTCGTTTCGCAGCGGCGGCGGCGCGCCTTTCATTTCTTCGGCGGCCTGTTTCAGATCGCTGGCCATCTCAGCCATTTCCTTCTGGCCTTCTAATTCGTCGGGCAGCCGCCGTCCCATCCGATCCAGAAACTCGAGGGTGTCGGTCCGCAGCTTCTCCTGGCCAGCGGCGACCGCCTCGTATCCGTCTTTGCGCTCTTGCGGTGTGTACTTATCGCTTTCGCGAATCAACTTATGCGTCGCCGCGATCAAATCTTTCTGCCTTCGCGAGAGCGCGTTCTGATCTTGATCGCCTTGCTGCCCGGCACCACCGCCGCCTTGCTGCTGCGATTGGCGATATTCCATCTCAAACGGTTTCACTTCGATGAAGTAAATGTCGCTGGTCGTTTCGCTGTTGGCATCGCGCGCTTTCGCGTAATAGGAAATGAAATCGCCGGGCTTCAAATTAAATTCTTCGAGAAAGAAAGTGTGGGTCGCGGTCAACGTACGGGCAGATTCCCGCGTCAATTCCTGAAGATTCACCTTTTTTTCGTCGCCGCCGTTGACTGAAAAATACAAATCCATCCCGACCACGCCGTAATCGTCTTCAGCGCGCGCCTGGGTGAATACCTCCTCCAGATTGGTAGCCTTGCGGTCGCGCCCGGGTCGCTCGAACGAGACGGTAGGCGGTAGATCTTCGAGCACGCTCACGTCGTACTCGTTCGACCCGCGATAAGTTTCGCCGTCGACGCTCACCAGTTCGATGTAATAGCTGGTCTCGCCGGAGACGGTCAGATCCCCGACCCAATCCTGACCGTTCGCGCGCATGTCGATCTTCTTGCCGTTGGCCAGCACGATGCGCGCGGCGCGGACTTTGCCAGACAGCCGCGCAGTGATGGTCGCAACGGTGCCTTTCAGCGCCGCGATGTCACCGCCATCTTCGGTGGTCTTGGAAGGCAGGTGAGAAAAGCTCGGAAAGTTCAGCGTCACGTCGAGTTGCTTGACGTAGGGCAAATCGACGACCGTGAGTTTGTAAGTATCTGAGCGAACTCCGTTGCTCTCGACGAAGTACTCAATGGAATCTTGAATATTGAATATCGAATATCGATAGTCTGTCTTAGCCTTGGCCGGCTCCATCGCCTGACCCTTCCAGTCATCCTTCGATCCGACAGGTCGCCAATAGATCGAAACAATCTGCGCATCGAAGTTAACCAACGTCGCGAGCACGTCCTGATCGGAACTCCTCGGTACGCGCGCGGACCCGGGCTTGACCCTGATGCTCATCGCGCTGGTTGAGGCGGCGAGCGTTTTCGGCATGACCAATTGCGCCACGCCTTCTGAGATTTCGCGTGGGCCCCACCTCAGCACGCCCGCGAGGATTATTAAACTGGCAACCGTTGCGCCACCGTACAACAATAGACGCGATCGCCGAATCACCTTGCCGAGACTCAACCTGCCGGCAAGCTGATTGGCGTCGGCTTCGAGCCGTTCCAGAATGGCTTTCGAGATATTAGGATCGCGTTCTGGTGATGAACATTCGATCGCCGTCACTAATCGATCTTCGGCAACCGGATGGTGTTCCTCAATCAATCGCGCGAGGCGCGTGTCGGTGATTCGTTTCCACAGCGGCCGGACCAGCGCGAGACACAGGGTCGTTAAAAAAGTTATGAGTGCCCCGAGACGCAGAAACATAAGTGCATTATCGTTGTGGCGATAACGATGCGCTGCCCACCCCGTTAACAGCAGGATAGCTGCGCCGGCAGCCAAAACGATCGCCAGACCGCGCAGAGCCATGAGCAGGCGGCGGCGCGCACGCAAGCGACTCAGCAGATTTCCAAGGTTGTTTCGGTCGGGATAAATCATTGGCTTTAGAAGATACTCCCGCGAACCTTTTCAGCCAAACCTTTTCGAACGTGGCATGGGCGTCTCGCCCGTGGACACGCGCAAAATTGCGGGCCACTCAGCCCACCATTTTCGCTACTTTTATTCGTTGGGCCAGCAATGACTCAGTAATCAGCAGCAGCAGCGCCAAAAACAATAAGGGCCACCAGACCTTTTGCCGATTCTCGATCTCTTCATTGGTGAAACTTCGGTTCGCTTCGCGTCCTTCGGCTTTTCCCGATCCGCCAGTCACGCCGCTGATAAATGCGCCAAAATCAAGCTTCGTAAAGTCGCCTTCCGCGGCATTTAAATCCACCGCGGCGAAATCAGGCCGCACTTGATAGCGCAAACGATAAAATCCCGGTTGCCGCCCGGTAACCAGCAAATCGCCCGCGGCCGTCAGACGGTTATCGGTCAACCGGGTGCCATCAGGAGAATCGACCGCGGGCGCATCGCCTTTCGCATCTTTGGCGACTCGGAAGGTCTGGCCCAACAAGTACCAGGATCCCGCTTCGCGACTCCCAAGGTAACGAATCATCTGATGCACGAGCGGCAAGTAAACCGGCGTCAACGGTAAATCGTTCCAACTCGTTCCGAGTGACGACGTGAACAATAAGACTCGCCCCTTGCCGGTACTGGCTTCGATCAGAGCGGGACTGCCGTCTTCATATCGCGCCAGCACACTCGCGTTAGGTTTTGGTTGGGCCCGCAGATGTCCGAACACGCGGGCCGCAGCGAGCCGTCCGCTATCCCGAAAGACTTCAAAAATCGGATGATCAAATTTGATATCGGTAATCGCCAGGCCCTCGCCGGCTTTGGTTTGCACGGCCTCGCCAAAAGTTGCAGGCAAAATGTCAGGCAAAGATTGATTGAGACTATTCGCATCCGTATGTGGTCCCGTAGAAACGATCAACTGTCCGCCATTCTCAACAAACTTCTTCAGGCTGGCTGCCAACGCCGACGACAAAGGACCCGAGTCGTTAAGAATTACCAGAGCATTTTCAGCGACCCCGGAAGGATCGGCGGCGCCGGCGGTCTTTACGGTGAAGGCGAAAGGCAGCGCGTCGTTTAGGTTTAGCGCGCTTTGCAGATAAAAGCTGTCGCTGCGACCGCGCGCGGCGCTTTCGACAATCAGGGCTTTGGCCGGGGCTTCGCGGCGAATCGTGAAATAGAATTTGTTGTCCGGAGTGAAGTCGTTCGACGCGACTTCGATGACGCACCGATTGGCGCCTTCAGTCAGATTGAATCCGGTAAACTCAACGACTTTCGTCTCGCGCGAATTCAGGCTTACCTCGTGCTTTTCGACCGTCTGATCGTTGATTTGCAGATCAACCGCCAGCCGATCGCGCGGCGTATCGCTGTAATTACTGATCTGAACCGACAGGTTCTCGAGATATTTTTGACCGAAGACGACACCGTGCGCATCGACGCTGGACACTGCGACATTGGCGGGCGGATTGTTTCCGCCTACATCAAACGTCTGGAGCTGAATGTCGCTGCTGAGTTTGAAAGAGGCATTGCCCTGGTTCCAACCACTGGCCTGAAAATCTGAAATCAGCGCCACTCGTTTCCTGCCGTCGATTTTCAACTCGCCCAGGAGCGATTCAGCGCCTCGCAATGCCTGTGCGTAATCCGTGGCTTCCCAACCCGCCGTTAAACTTTTCAAAATCGATCGCAGTTGAGTCTTGTCGGCAGTAAAGCGACTGGCCACTTCGTAGCGATTTCCAAAGGTCAGCAGTGCCAGACGCTCGCCGCCCGGCGCCTCATCGATGATTGACCCAGCGCGTTGCACAGCACTGGCGAACATCTGTTCGCGGCGCATGCTTAGAGAGGAATCGATCAGAATGACAGTGCCTCCCGCTGCGCCACTATCTTTCGCTGCGCTGCGGCGCGTGAAAAATGGACGAGTGAACGCGATCACGATGAGCAGAATCGCCAGGCAACGCAGGATAAGCAGCAGCAGGTTGCGAAAGGTGCGGCGACGAATCGTGCGTTGCGGCACCTGGCGCACAAAGGTCAGCGCCGGAAACTCGATTCTGCGCGCGCGCGTGCGCCGCACGAGATGCACCAGTATCGGCGCGCCGATCGCGGCGATACCCAACCAGAAAAGTGGATTAAGGAACCACATGATCAATTTGTCAGTTGTCAGTTGTCAGTGGTCAGTTGTTATTTTGTTGGAGTTTTAGATTTTAGATAAGCTCTAAATTCTAAGCCCTAAGCTCTAATCAACTGACAACTGACCACTGACAACTGACTACTTCTCCACTCGCCGTGACAGGAACGAAAACAGCGCGTAATCCAAAGGCTGATCGGTCGTGATCAATTCATAATCGACCCGGTTGGCGGCCGCGCAGCGGCGCATCTCGTCAAGGTGCTCGCGCAGGCGCGCGCGATAACCATTCATCACCACGTCCGGCAACACCGGCATCTGCTCATTGGTTTCTGAATCCTCCAGCAGCAGGATGGGGTCGTCAAAGTCGAACTCGATTTCGTTGTTGTCGAGCACGTGAAAAGCCATCAGGTCGTGTCCGCGAAAACGCAAATGCTGAAAGGCCGATTGCAGACGCTCAGATTGATCGTAGAAATCCGAGACGAGCACGACGATACCGCGGCGCGTGAGTATCTCGGCCAATTCGTGCAGCGATTCAGCCAGCCGCGTCTCGCCGCCGGCTTCAAGCAAGGAAAGTTGGCCAAAGATCGTGCGCAGGTGGCCGGTCCGGCTGCGCGCCGGCACATGGGTGTGAACATGCTCGTCAAACGCGACGAGCCCAACCGCATCCTGCTGGCGATTCAAAAGGTAAGCCAGGGACGCGGCCAGAAATTTCGCATAGGTGAGTTTCGAAACTCTGCCAGCTTGCGCATATCGCATCGACGCGCTGGTGTCGATCAGCAGATGACACTGCGTGTTCGTGTCCGCGCGATATTTCTTGATGAAGTAGCGATCCGTGCGCGCGAGCAACCGCCAGTCGAGATAACGCAAATCATCGCCGGGATTGTATTGACGATATTCGGTGAATTCGGTCGAGAAGCCTGTAAAGGTAGAGCGATGCAGCCCGGACATGAATCCCTCGACCACGGCGCGCGCCAGGAGTTCGAGGGAGCCAATGCGTGCGAGCACCTCTGGATCGAGAAAGCGTGCGGGTCCTGGAGAGGAAACAGGCGCAGACCTAGCGGATGAAATGGTCGGTGCCGGTGTTTTCTTTCTCCAAAGCATGTTCGTAAAAATCGATGCCTTCACTCCGTCAGGAGTGAAATGTTTATAGAGGGTCGACTATCTCCAACTGTCTCAAGCTCCTTTAGGAGCGAAATCAATCCCGCACTGAAATATATTTCGCTCCTGACGGAGCTGGAATTCTTTCGGGTACGTTATCTATAAACATTTCACGCCTAACGGCGTGAACGTCAGATCGCTGCGTCCCACAACCGGCCTAACTATCGTCGCGTGGCCCTCCCTGACGGTCGGGCTTCTGACACCCGGTCGCTGCCGCTCCCGGTACTGACAACAATCCTCACAAGCCGCTCTTCGGCTCGGGCACTGCTTCGATCAATTGCTTAATGACTTGATCAGAATCGACCTTTTCCGCCTCAGCCTGAAAATTCAAAAGAACGCGATGCCGCAGCACCGCTGGTGCGACAGCGCGCACGTCTTCGCAGGAAACGTTGTAGCGGCCGCGCAGGATCGCGCGTGCTTTGCCGCCCAGGATCAAGAACTGCGACGCGCGCAACGATGCGCCCCACGTCACCCATTGGTTAACGAAGTCGGGCGCCGACGGCGTGGCAGGACGGCTGGCGCTGACCAGCCGCACCGCGTAACGCGCCACGGTGTCGGCGGCCGGCACTTGCTTAACCAGCTTCTGAAACGCGACGATCTCATCCGCCGACATGACCGTTTTGAAATCCAGGTCCTGAGGTGAAGTCGTCTGCTTGACCACCGAGACTTCCTCTTCTTCCGGCAAGTAGCCAATCTTCACATTGAACATGAACCGATCGAGCTGCGCTTCGGGCAACGGATAAGTCCCTTCCATCTCGATTGGATTCTGGGTCGCCAGCACAAAGAAAGGCCGCGGCAGTTCATAACTCATTCCCTGCACTGTGACCCGACCCTCCTGCATGGCTTCCAGCAGCGCGGCTTGCGTTTTGGGCGGCGTGCGGTTGATTTCGTCGGCCAGCACAATGTTCGCGAACAGCGGCCCGCGAATGAATTGCATGGCGCGATGACCGGTCGCGCGATCCTCCTCGATGATCTCAGTGCCGGTAATGTCCGCCGGCATCAAGTCGGGCGTGAACTGAATCCGTTTGAACGAGAGGTCGAGCACACTCGCAACAGTTCGCACCAGCAAGGTCTTGGCGAGACCGGGAACGCCGGTGATGATTGAATGACCGCCGACGAACAACGACAGCAGAACCTGTTCCACCACGTCGTCCTGGCCGATGATTGCTTTCCGGATCTCTCGCAGCAGCGATTCGCGCGCGGAACTTAGCTTGTCCAACAACTGTTCGTCGTTAATTACGGATTCTTCAATCGCCATTTGTCGTCCTCAAAAGATTCTGACTAGTTCATCTCCCTTCTCCCATTGGGAGCAGGGTCGGGGTTGAGGGCCTGCTCGACAATCAACCCGAGATTCTTTTTTCTTCGAGCGATTCTGCCGCAGAATCGCTCGAAGAAAAGAGGTATCTAGGCCGCTAACCCGGTAGGCCCTCACCCTAACCCTCTCCCACAGGGAGAGGGACCTTTTACTGTCCCACGATCTTCAACAACAACTCTTGTGCTTTCTCGTAACTCGGCGCGGCTTCCAACGCGCGCAACACCGCGTGCTTTGCTTCAGGCTGTTTTCCCAAAAGGTGATACGCGGTCGCCAGATTGTAATTCGCTTCCGCCACGTTTGGTGGATCCAAAGCCAGCGTCACCTGAAACTCTGATAATGCCTGCGCATATTGTTTCTCTTCGAGGCTGAGCCGTCCGGCTTCAGTGTGCGCAGCATACTCGAAAGGATTGACGTAGAAGCTGAGACGCAAAGCCTCGAGCGCGCCCGCTCGATCGCCCATCTTTGCTCGTAGACTCGCCGAGGCCTTGAGCGTCGGCAGGCTGTTCTGATCGTACTTGACGTGCGCAGCTATCGCTTCGGCAGCTTGCTTGTAGTCACCTTTCTTTTCGAAAATCTCCGCCAGGGCGTCGTATGCATTGCCCTCGCCGGTATAATACGGAAACAGTTCGATGGCGCGCCTGAAATGCATCACCGCATTGTCGATATCGTCTTTGGCGCGAAACAGCTGCCCGGCTCGCAGGTGCAGAGCGAAAGTGTCTTCGGTCGCCAGCATCTTCACCACGTCATCCTTCGTCAACGAAGCGGCAACATTGAGTTCGGTCTTTAGCGCCTCCTGCAGCGGATGTGTCTTCGCTGCGACGTAGTCCTTGAAAGCGCGGTCAAAATCGCTCTCAGTTAACTTTAGTACTCGCTCGAGAACGTCCGCTGTCTGTGCCTTATCACGATAAAAGGCCAGCATGTGCAGGATTGCGTCGAAGCCAAAACGCTCGGCGATAAACTCGCAAACTTGCGAAGCCTGAAAGTAGGCGACGGTGAGATCTTCGGGACCGTGCGGACGTGAGAACGCACCGTCAAGATCGGCGATCTTATGCCATCGGCCGGAAGCGAAGGAACTCAGCAGCATGGGATTCCAGTCGTCGCCCCAGCCGGGGCGCGCTCTTCGCTCTTCGTAAACCGACAAGCCTTCAGAGAACCAACGCGGAATCCGGTAGTCGGTCATCTGCAAAGTGATCACGTGCGTGTATTCATGCCAAAGCGTACTGCCCCAGTTGAATTCGCCGGTGGGCCGCGCAGATGGCGAATCTGCGGCAATGACCTGGCCAAAGCAAACTCCGAGAGCGCCGAGACCTGGTAGCCCCAACGTGCGCACCGCAAAGTCTTCATGGTTGGGAAACAGCTCTATTGTGATCGGTCCCTTGGGTGTGAAATGGTACTTCGCAATCAATTTGCTCGCCGCCTCATCGAGCAAGTCAGCGGCGTAAGGCGTAACTACGTCGCTTTCCTTTGCGTCGACCTTGATCAAAAATGCTTCATGTTTCGTCGCGCGATAATCTTTCATCGCGTCCAGCAGGTCGAGCGTATTCTTGGCCCAGAGGTTGTACGGATCGCCCTGGAATGATTTCTCGACTTCGGCGCGCCCCTCATTCATTTGGCCCATACGCAACAGAGCCATGCCCAAATCCAAGTGAGCTGACCATAGGCGCGGAGAGATTTCGATTGCTCTCTTGGCGAAGGCCGCGGCCTCAGCAGTGCGACGCGTTATAGTCGCGTAATGAGACAGCACTCTGAAGATCAGGCCATAACGCCGATTGATCGCGAGGGTCGCCGTGACCTCAGGCTCAAAGTCCCGGTCCTGCAGGTAGAGCATCGCCGCCTTTACGGCATGCGCATCGAGCGAGCGCGGATTGATCTTGAAAGCTCTTTCAAGGTCAGCCGTAGCTTCGGCGTAATCGCGCTCTTCTAATTCCAAGCCGGCTTTGAACGTTAGCGCCCCAACCAGGTTGGGATTGATCGCCAACGCGCGCGTAAGCGCCGCGAATGTTTCTTCCCCGCCGTCGATTCGTTTGTTCTGCGCCAGGCCCACCAGGCCGCGCGCGCTGTTGGGATTGATTTGCAACGCATCCTGAAAGTACTGAGCAGCGTCGCCGTAGCTGTATTTTTCATTGAAGAGTTCACCGGCGCCCAGTTGCGCATCGATGTAATTAGCATCGGCGGCGATCGCATCACGATAGACGTCGTTCGCATCGTGAAATCTTTCGAGATGGACCAACGCTCGCGCTACACTTGTCAGTTCAGCAGCGCCGTCCGGCTGCTTCTCCTTATAGTAAGCAACCAGCGCTTCGAAGATTGGATGAGCACGGTCCTCCTGACCGGTGAGTTCAAGAATTTCGGCGCGGCGCAGATCGCTTGCGAGTTTGTCAGCCGGAGCTTTGCCGGCGTCCGTCGCAGCATGTTCGAACTCACTGATTGCCTCGGCGTAACGACCCGTAGAGGCAAACACTTCGGCCAGTTGATGGCGCACGCCGGCAGCACTCGGATTCTTGATAAGGTACTTTTTCGAAGCGGCCTCGGCTTCCGCGTAACGCCCGGTTTCCAGGTAAGCGCGGAGCAGACCGGTTTCAGCTTCGGTGTCCCCAGCATTCGTGCCTAGTCGCGAGGTTAAAAGTCTGATGGCGTTTTCATATTCACCCTTTTTCAGTTCTGCGGCGCCAGGAAGTTCCACAGCTTGGGATTGAGCGAGCATTCGCGGCGACGACACCCAAACCGAGATGAACGAGACCAGAAGGAGAAGACCGCACGCCCAACAACGACCGCCGGCAATTTCGCCGCCAAAAGTTTTTCGGTTCGCAGCGCCGTCAGGCGCGAAATATTTGTAGTTACGATTCACAGAAATATTTTCTTGAGAATTCCATACCGATCAAATCCCTGCTACTCCGTCGCTGGTACCGCTCCTTGTTTGATCGCGCGATTCACCTTTGCCAGTTCAATGAAAAGTCTTTCGAGTTCTGCTTCATACGCCGCTTCCGGCATACTGCTCTTACGCCCAATCAATTGCGCAATCTCGCCTTCGAGGCGCGTCCGATCGCGCCTGAGCTTGGCTATGGCCACGTTGGCTGCCGCCTGCTCCACGCTCAACGAATCGATGTACGTCGCGCGCGCCATTAACCCGTCCCCGCCTTCCATCTTTTGATGGCCAACGCCGTCACCATTGTCTTCCAGCAAAGCATGTTCAGTCGCGAGCCGGCCCGCGCGCGTGTAGAACTCGGCGGTGAGCCGATTGGCATAATTGAATGCCTCGAGCACAGAGATGTGACCGTCCTGATCCGCATCGGCGTCGCTGGCTGACAGTGCCGCGACAAAGTATTCGGCGAATCGGGTCGCGTTGCTTTCCTGACCGTTGCGTGTCGCAGTCACGATGATTCGTCCCTTCGCCGCGAGTGGTTTGATGAATTCACCGCTGGCGCTGGCCATGTTGAAAACCACGATTCGCTGCGTGGGCAGAGCGGAGAGCAGGGCGTTGTATTCGGCCGCGGAAAGATCCGGCCCTACCAGATTGAATTTTGCTTCCTTGTCGAAAGACCCATGGCCAATCAGAAAAACAAAGAGCAAACTGTCAGCGTTGAGTTCAGTCCGCAGCGACGCGAATACCTTCTTAACTTCTTCCGCCGTGGCCGGTGCCTCGCCGGCATCGACAGGTTTTTCCGTTAACAGCTTCACGTGATTCCTTGCAAAACCAAAGCGCCCCCACAACGTGCCCCGCAACGCCGCGGTCCATTGCTGGAATTGTTTTGCATAAGCCGGCTCACCGCTGGCGCCGGCGATGATGACGGCGTACTTGCTACGATCGACGGCGGCGGATTTTGATTGAGGCGTAGATGCGCCGTTTTGATTTGATTGCGCGAAGACGCCAAACGCGCTCGTGCCAAACAATGTGAGAAAGGCAAGCAACGACCCGAGCCAGCGAAGCTGGCGAAAGCATAAAGCCTGGGGCGTGAGCCCCAGGTAACTCCACCGGTCACGATAATTCAGCCCGCGTAGCGGGCGACAGCCGTTCACCGTCGTTGCAATCTTGTTTAGTGTAATCCCCGGCATTCTCAGAAATTGTGTCCGTCGATCCGCTGTCGCCCGCTTCGCGGGCTCAATTCTCTCTTGCGATGGCTATCCTGGGGTTCCGCTTCGCTCCACCCCAGGCTCTATGCTGTCGCCCGCTTCGCGGGCTTTGACTCCGAATAACCACCGAACATTCACGCTAATCCTTCACGCTTCCGTAAGAACCATTCGGCGCTCAACAAGCCAACGATCAAAAAGAAATTTATCGGCATGTCCCACAGATCTTTGGTGATACGTTCTGAATAAGGCGTCTTGCGATACGTCAAATCATCCAGCAAAGAGTGCAGGTCGCTGAGTTGGTAGTACTTCCCGCCGGTTTCCGCGGCGATGCGCTTTAACAAACCAGGGTTCTGCTCGGCACCGTAAAACTCGCGATTGAGATCACTTACCAGCATATTCGATTTTGCGCTGACTTGTCCGAGACTGCTGCTGTTTGCGATGAGTTCGATGCCGTGCTGACCCAATTCGTCGGCTTTGAATTCGCCGGTGTAGACGTTCGCATCGTTGATGCTCGTGAACTTTAAAGGCACATCCAGGGTCGCGCCCGAAGGCTTCGTGATGCGGGCGGTTGCGCGCGCGTCGTTGACCGGGTTGAAGTGTTTGTCACGAATGTCCGCGACCACGCTCACGGTGTCATCCATCACATAAACATCCTGTTGAGCGCCAACTTCAATCTGCTTCGGCGTCCCACTCACCAAATAGCGCAGCATCTGCCGCCAGAACGTTTCGTGTGCGTTACTCTTCGAATCCATCCGCATCCGCCAGCGCCAGGTATCGGTCGCCGTAAGTGCTAACGTCTGGCCACGTCCATACTTTTGTTGGCCCAGTAACGGCACCGCCGGCGATGATGCACCCACGCGCTTTGCTTCCAGCAGCAACGTCGCGCCGGGTTTCACGGTCTTCAAAATTTCGGAAATAGAAACTGGCGGTAGATCATTCCAGGTCTTTTGACTGACTGATCGATCTTCATTCAGACGCGTGATCGGATGCTCCTGGCCCGCGCCGGTAAGTTGCGCTTTGTAAACCGGAGCGTACGATTCAGCGTCATCCACCTTGTGCCCCTCGAGCGCGAGCGGCAGCAAATCATCAATCAGCGTGCCCTTATATTTTCCACCGTCAAAAGAGAAGCGTCCGCCGAGCGCTAACAGTCCACCACCCCGGCGCGCGACGAAAGCTTCGATATTGCGGAGTTGTTCGGTCGTAAAGAAACTCGCTTCGACGCTGCCGAGAACCAAGCCGTCGTAAGCAAAGAGTTCCTCCTCGGTTTTGGGAAATCCGGCGACCAGTTCCTGTTCGCCACCAATTCCCTGCCGGTAGAATTTATTTTCACCCGTGCGCTGAAGCGATACGATGGTGATGTTCTTCTCAGTGAGACTCAGCGATTCGCGAATCTTGCCCAGCTCCCAACGCGGTTCGCCCTCAACATGCAGGATTCGCATAGGCCCTTCAATCACTTCGACGAGCGCGTCCTGTCGGTTGTTGTCGATCGTGACTTCGCCATCGAGCGGCGTGATTTCAACTGTGTAGCGATGGAAGCCGGGCGTGGAAGGCACAATTTCAAGCTTGACTGCCTGCGTATCACTGCCGCGCAAATTGAACACTTCAGTCTTGATCGCGCGTCCATCTTCTCGCACGTTCAGCAAAACTTTCGTCGCGCCGTAGCCGCTGAGGCTGACAAACGCATCAATGTTAGCTCTCGATCCGACCAACACTCGGCGCGGTACATTTATTCGACTCAACTCCGCGTCCAGAGGACGCGACGTGTCACCTACGCCTATGGTAAACACCGGCACATCGCGCGCGCGCAATTCTCTCAGCGTGGCGTCAAGGTCACGCGATACATTCGCAGCACCATCTGTGGCAAGGATCACCGCTGAAAGCGGCATCCCCGAGGATCGTTTCGCGATTTCATCGAGTGCGCCGGTGATGTCGGTGGTGCGGCCTTCACCATAGAGAGTGTTCCCATCTGCGACGCTGGTCACCTCGCCCGAGAAGCCATAGAGGTTGGTCTTAAACTTGTCTTCCAGGTCCGTCAGAAAAGAATTCTTGCCGGCGCTGGGCGGCGCGAGCAGCATTTGTTTTGCATACGCGAGTCGCGTCAATCGTCCGGGCGTGTCCTGAAGTTTCATGCTGAGTGAGTCGTCAATCGCCAACGCTACATAACTGCTACGTGGCACGACCGACGAGACGACAACGACGGGCTTCAAGAGCATGAACACAACCAGCCCGATCAGTGCCGTGCGCAGAGCAGCGAGAATGACAGTGGTGTGCCTCTTTATGCGGAATCGTGGCCGAATATAGACGAAATGGATAAAGCCGCCGAGCAGGATGGTGAGGAGAATGATCAGCCACCATCGCGGACGCAAATCGAACCCGAACCGGCCATTACTGAAAACGGCCCGCTCATGTCCGAACAGCAACCGCGCGAGAGTTCCCATGAAAAGCATCAGCATTATAGTTCCAGCCAAAGCGCCACTAAGGTTAAAGTTTGTTAACTCTAAGACGCATCCGAAGCGCCATTCAGTTACCTCAAAGATCGGCCTTTGAATCCAAAAGCCTTTTTGTAGGTTCCGCGATCTATTAAGACCGGCACACGGCGACATATTGAGTGGATAGCGAAGGTGAGCGGAGAAACTTCTAAATAAATGGCGGAGGGGACAGGACTCGAACCTGCAAGCCCTTGCGGGCGGCGGTTTTCAAGACCGCTGCATTACCAATTATGCTACCCCTCCGGATGATTGGCACTCGATGATAGCTTACACGTTGACGTGGCTCAACTTCGCAGATGTTTTCCGCGACCCGGCTTTTGCTTGTCGGACGTCGAACTATCTGAGTATACTGCGCGAGAGTTCTCGATAAGGGCGATCGTTTCTTAACCCCAGATGAACAATGCCTTCACGCCTAACGCTGGTTTTCAGCCCCCTCAGTATATTCGGCCTTCCGGACATCAAAGCGCTCTCAAGATAATTCTGGCAGTCTTTGCCGTGATGTTCGCGGCGCTGTTGGGCCTGGTCGTGCTGTTGCTGATTGGCGCTGAAACCGGTCCAGTGGAACTGATTATCGGTTTGATCTGCGCTACCTTGCCGGTGCCTATCTATGTGATGCTGATGCTTTGGATCGATCGGTATGAAGCTGAGCCGCTTTGGATGCTGGCCACGGCTTTCTTCTGGGGCGCGCTGGTCGCCGTGTTTGTCGCCTTTATCTTCAATACGAGCTTGTCAATCATTGCGGCGGTCGCCACGCACAATGCGCAAGTCGGCGAAGCCTTTGGCGCGGTGATCTCGGCGCCGATTGTCGAGGAAAGCTCCAAGGCGCTTATTCTGCTCATCCTCTTTCTGTGGAAGAAAGATGAATTCGACGGCATCGTCGACGGTATCGTTTATGCGGGGATGGTCGGACTTGGTTTTGCGATGACGGAGAACGTGCTTTATTACGGCCGGGCCGTGCAAGGCGGACTGGAAGGCTTAACCTTCATCTTTATTCTGCGCGGAATGGCTGCGCCGTTTTCTCATCCGCTGTTCACCAGCATGACCGGAATAGGATTAGGCTGGTCCCGACAATCCAACAATGGTTTTGTGAAGGTAGTAGCTCCGGTGGTTGGCTTCATGCTGGCGATCTTAATGCACGCGACCTGGAACGGCTCGGCGGTTTTCGGTGGCGGCGTCGGATTCTTCGTGGCTTACTTTGTGATCATGGGGCCGGCATTCATCATCACTCTGATGGTCATTTTCTTTTCGCTGCGCCGCGAAGGCCGCATCGTGCAACAGTTTCTCTATCCTGACTATCAGCGGGGATTCTTTGATCCAGATGAGTACGAAAGGCTTTGCACGATTCATGGCCGCATGGGCATGTCATGGAACGTTTTAATGAACCAGGGCTTTTCCATGTGGCGCACCCGGATGCGCTGTAATCAGCTTGCCAGCGAACTGGCGTTTCATCGCAGCCGTGTCGCGCGCGGACTCGGGCGCGATCCGCAGCAGGCGCAACAGCGCGAGAATGAATATTTATCGATGCTGCATGAGCTGCGGCGTACGGTCTGAGCTCCCTCACCTTTTGGGAGAGGGCCTGGGTGAGGATTTAGATGATATTAGCTTTATGCTGAGTTGCGCGTAGGATCCGGTCGCTACCGCTCGCGGTTCTGACACGACGCTGATTGATGGCCGCGATAGCGTAGCTCTCACTTCTAATTGGAGCCCCAAAGTGAGAGGGGGGAGACGGAAAGTTCTCGCCGACCGGCGCGGGATGACTTATACTTGGGGTGCTTTGGATCGAGTCTAGACAAAGAAAACGACACTTGCAGATTGAACTCTTACCCAGCTCGTTCGATGCCGACGGGCGCGCCAGCGCCGCGCAACGTCTAACTTGCTTTCTGATCGACAACCGCGTCAGCGTCGATGCCGGGAGCATCGGTATCGCCCTCAGTGAAGATCAGCGCCGTACGGTCCGCGATGTGATCGTGACGCATCCTCACATGGATCACATCGCAAGCTTGCCAATCTTTGTCGACGATCTGTTTGGCGAACTGAAAGAGCCCATACGCATTCATGCTACCTCGCAAATCATCGGGTTGTTGGAGCGCGACGTTTTTAACGACAGTGTCTATCCTCGGTTTGCGGCATTAAGCAATGTGCACGGACGAGTGATGGAATACGTGCCCTTCGAGATCGGCAAGCAATTCAAAGCTGCCCATCTAAGTGTGACGGCGGTCCCGGTCAATCACATTGTCCCGACTGTTGGCCTGCTGGTTTCTGACGGTGATTCGACGATCGCTTTCAGTTCTGACACCGCCGAGACGGAAGAGTTTTGGACCATGATTAATCGTGCGCAACGTCTCGACGCGTTATTTATTGAAGCTTCTTTTCCTAACTCAATGCGACCCCTCGCGGAAGCATCGAAGCACCTCACGCCGGCGATGCTCAGGGATGAATTGACCAAGTTAAATCACAACGGCATGGATATTCTCGCCGTGCATATCAAGCCGGCTTATCGAGACACTGTAATCAATGAATTAAAGAATTTGGCAATCGACAAACTGACGGTAATGGAAGCCGGGCGCGTTTATGAGTGGTGAAGATAGCTACTCAAGCACTTCAGCGCGGAGTGTTTCAGCCTGTTGCGAGAAAAACTCTTTCAGATCTTCAATAGACAGCGGAAGAATCATTTTTGGTAAAGCCGAAACTCGATTTACTTTCATCAACTCGCTGCCCAGAAATACTGGATCGAGACGGACTCCAAACTTTTCTGCAACGCCGTCCCGCAGGCGGGGAAGCCGATACTTGGGAAGCAGGAAGTACAGATCCACAAAATCTTTAGGATCAAAGCGGTCAGTAATCGTCATCAGCTTGTTCACTGCAATATCAAACTCGCCGTCAACGAGTGCTGTTCCCGATTGCCGCACCGGTTCCAATTGGCGGAAAGGGTAGCGGGTAAATTCCACCTTTAGTTCCTCGCCGTCATGAGTGAAGAAGAATTGACGCCGGTCATGAAGACGCGAATAGCGCAGGCCGTCGGCATTCAAAACCGTTCGTAATCCGCCGGCAATTCTTTGCACCGTCGTCGTTGGAAAGTCTTGCTCGGAGAAGAAATCGAGATCGTCGGAAGCTCGATGGTTTAGATAATAAGCTGCGAGCGCCGTTCCTCCACTGAGATAAAAGTGCGCCGCGTCCGGCTGAGCAAATACATACTCAATCGTCGCTTTCTGCCAATCTCTTAAGATTTCTTTCCCCATAGCAGCAGTTCCAAAAACGCGCGTCGATCATCGGGTATCTTGAGCGTTGGCAAGTGGCGCTCCAGAGAATCGCGGGACAATTTCTCGTTTCCAAGTCCATAATTAATAAGACGCTCAAGTCGCCAGCGTTCGTCCGCTGTGGCCTGCTTTTCGTATTCGCTAGCGGCGTAATCCCAACTCATAGTTTCACTTTAGACTTTGTGGCGGGTTTTTGCCACTCCCTCGAGCGGCGATCTTTGGTGAGCGAAGTGACTTGATATCAAGTTCAACCACCCGCTGCCGCGGCGGGTCCGACTAAGGTCCGAAGCGTTGTCGGTACTCAGCGGACGTAATGAAGGCCTTTACCATCTCGGCAGCCACAAAGTTGCCGTTGAATTGGTTCAGCTTGTTCAGCCAAAACTCGTAGCCGGTATAGTCTGCGTCCTGCGGATCGTTTGGGTTTCGTCGCAGATAACCAAAGAACTGCATCAACACGAACGCGCGGTTAAATTCCTGGCTGTTCAGAGTCGCATTCTCTGCCACGTCGCGCAGCGCTCGCGCCCGCGCCGCTGCGTCGCCGGTGTTCGTGGCGGAACCGAACTCACCGATAGCAGTTGCGAGATCCGTCGATGAAGGCGTCACCCCAGCGTTGCTGAACAACTGATTCACAAATTGCGTCGGCGGCATCGTTGTCGGAAATGCGGTCGTGAATCGAGAGCGTTGCGCGAACGCCAACGCGAAAGCCTGTTTGTTATTCTCCAGCACAGTCTCCCAACCTGGCTGGCCCACTACTACTCCCTGGCCAATTTCCTGCGTGTCAGGCAAAAACTCGTTGAAGCGCACGATCGGAACCGGAAGCTGATGCGCCCCGCCGAGCGTAGACGTGCCGCTCGCGCTGCTGTAAGCCGCCTTGTACATGCGCTCGACCAGATAACCGGTCTGCTGAAATTCAATCGACAGAAAGTACGCTGCTGAGACGTTGATTCGTTTCAGTTGAATGCATGCCTGATCGCTGCCGCAGGAAGTAATCTCGTTGGTCCAAAATGCGAGCCCGCCAGAGTCAGGTAATCGATTCAGAAAGTCATAATAGTGCTCAGTCACAAAGAAGCCGGGTTGGTCAATCGGATTCGCGCCGATGCTGGGGTCATTGTCAGTGATCGTCACCGTCGCCGTTGATGGACTGCCCAGAGATGCGCCCGTTGGATTGCTGAGACTGACATTGAAAGTCTCTGGCCCTTCCTGATACGAGTCATTGATGATGAGGATCGCGATCGCCTTGGAAGTCTCACCGGCGGCAAATTTAAGCGTTCCGAGCGTGATTATGTAGTCGCAGCGCGAGGACGCAAATCCATTGACAACATTGCAGGCCTGCGAGCCGGCGCCATCGCTGGTGGCATAATTCACACTTGCAATACCACTCAAGTCACCCGATCGAGTAATCGTAACGGTAACTAGCTGCTCGGCTTCGCCCACGTTGTAGCTTGCGGAACTGAATTGAAGAATGCTCGCCGCAGGCGTTGGAGTCGGCGTTGGGGTAGCCGATGAACCCGCCTGGACGATCACCGTGCCCGTCATGCCGTCGGCACAATGTGGAGTGCAAAAGTAATTAAACGTTCCGGCTGAGTTGAAGACGTGAGTATATATTTCTCCGGACGCTGCATTAGGTGCAAAGCTACAGTTGGTATCACCCGGCGAACAGAACCGGTTGTCAGCCCCGCACGATGATCCGCTTACTACATTGTGTCCGTCAGATAAAAAAGTCCAACGCACGCTGTCGCCTACGTTGATGACAACGACGTTAGGAGAAAAGTTCTTTTGTCCCTGCACACCAACCGCTACATCCACTGTTTGCGTCATCGGAGTTGGTGATGGAGTTGGCGTGGCGGTTGGCGTCGGTGTTGGTGTTGGAGTCGGGGTGGGACTTGCGCCTCCCTGCACAATGATGGTGCCCCTCATACCTTCGAAGCAATGCGGACTGCAGAAGTAGGGAAAACTTCCCGCCGTGTTGAAGGTGTGGGTATAGGTAGTTCCCATTCCTCCGTTCCCGTTGTTCCCGCAGTTTGTATTGTTCGGCCAGCAGAATCGGTTGTCAGGCGTGCATGATGGTCCGCTTACAACATCGTGGCCCACCGAGGCGAATGTCCAGCGAACTGTATCGCCGACATTGATGCTTACCGGGTCGGGCGCGAAACTGTTTTGGCCGTTCGGACCGACAGTAATATCAACTGTTTGCGCCGCCGGCACGAGTGGGACATTGGTTCGACTTCGCGAAGTTCCTGACAGTGAA
>QHXG01000635.1 GCA_003222845.1 Acidobacteriota bacterium
TGCTGGTTCAGTTTGAAAGTGGCACGGGCGTCCCCGCCCGTGAATCACGCGCAAGATGCGCGTGCCACAACTTAGTCATTAGCCACTCCGTCAAGCATCAGGATGGAGGCAAACCAGCATTGGGTGTAATTGAAAGTGAGAGTTGCTACGAGTCGTGTCAGAACCGCGAGCGGTAGCGACCGGATCACACAGTAGCCTGCGAAATGAAGCTTCTTGCTGAGTTGCGCGTAGGATCCGGTCAGTGGCACGGGCGTCCCCGCCCGTGAATCACGCGCAAGATGCGCGTGCCACAACTTAGGAGGCCCGACAACTCAGCCGGGCGTTCGGAACCCTGGATTTACCCTGGCCCGTTTTAGAAGCGAATTTCGCTTCTAGTAGGTGAAGGCATTTACTACAAAACCGCCGGCTTAGTCCGGCTAAGGAGAAAGACAATGCGAAAAATGACTCTTTCAAAATCGATTCTGCCGCGGGCGTTTGTTCTGTTGGCTCTTCTATCGGCTATCAGTACGGCAAGTGGCAAAAGGCCGGAAACAACTACGAAGATCGACGTTCCCGGAGCGGTCGTGACGGTCGCCTCCGGTATCAATGGAGACGGCGCAATCGTCGGCTGGTATTGTCTCCAGCCCTGCACTACTCCTGCGCGGTTTCACGGTTTTATGCTCAAGGATGACGTCTGGACTTACATCGATGTGCCCAACAGCAGCGATTATCCCGCCATCGGCACGCAGCCGCGCTACATCAGCCCGCAAGGGGTAGTGATCGGCGCTTACTTGACGCTGGAAGATGGTGCAACTCTGGCCAATCCGAGATTCCGCGGCTTTGCCTGGTTTGAAGGAACCTTCACCTACTTCGACGCGCCGGATTGGATCTACGACAATCCATCATACCCGCACAGCATCATTCCGCGCGCGATCAATGCCAATGGCGATCTTGTAGGTTGCATCCACGACAAAAACCAGGGAGATAGCATGCACGCCTTCCTTCTAAGTGGTGGAGCGTTCACCAAGGATCCAGCGGGAATGACCATGAATAACGGGGTCAACGCCGAGGGCGAGATCGTCGGCTTGGATAACTCGAGCACGACTGCTTACCACATCAATAAGTTCGGCATCGTGGAGAGATTCTCATTTCCGGACGCGGACGCGACGAACGCCTGGGACATCAACTCCAAAGGTGAAATTGTGGGCCAAGCCTTCACCAACGGTGGCACCGTATCGCATGCGTTTCTCCGCAGCAGGGCTCTCGACTACCGGTTCATAGATCCCACAGGGGCGTTGAGTTCGACAGCATTCGGCATCAGTAGCAACGGCAACGTTGTCGGTCAGTATCGCGACTCCTTCTCGAACTGCTCGGTGAATGCATGTGTTCACGGGTTCCTGTTGCAGCGCGGAAATGATTAACGGCACAAGTCGCCTGCTGCTTCGAAAGGAGACGAGCCTGCTAATGCGGAATCTCGAAGTAGGAGTGGAAACTCAAATGAAGAACGTAATTATTAGTTCACGTATGTGGTTGGGGCTGGCGCCCCAAGCAATAGTTTTTGGAGTTTCGTGATGCGATCAATCCCGCGTACGAGATGAGTGCCATCCGTGAGGAGATTCCGGCCTGCAAAAATTGACGTCACCGGACAGCGAGAACGAAACCAGCTAGTCCGTGGTTAAAACACTCTGTTCGTCCAAAAAATAAGGAGAGACTCATGACAAAAGCAAGGCAAAAACAATCGTTGTCGATTATCACTGGTGCGTTTGCGGCGATGGTGATGATTTGGCCTGTTATAACCGAGAGCAAATCGATAGCCGGCTTCGTGAAGTCAATTCAGCCAGCCACATCGAAAGTCAATAGCCGGGCATCCGACGAACACGACGATCGCGGACGAATCGCATTCGTCAGATTTAACGCACGCAACAATGACATTTACGTGATGAACCCCGATGGGACGAATGTCGTCAACGTGACCGATAACCCATTCATCGATCGGCTGCCGCCATGGTAGCCGGACGGAAGCAAAATCGCGTTTAGAAGTACCCGCGACGGCAACACCGAGATTTATGTGATGAACGACGATGGCAGCGATGTCGTTCGACTGACGTTCGATCCCCGTGTCGATACGTCCCCGTCCTGGACGCCGGAGGGTCAGGTCCTTTTTAGCAGCAATCGCAGCGGCCGCTTCGAAATCTATGAGGTGAACCCAGACGGCAGTCACCTCCAGCATATAGACATTGCGGTCGAAGGCAATCTTACGTTTCCGAACGAATCACCTGATGGTCAACGACTGGCGTTTGTCAGTACAAACTTTTTCGATGCCCAGGCGATTTGGATATCTCACGCAGACGGCACCCACGCGACTCAGCTAACTCCAAGTGAGTTGCACGCTGCTTTTCCGGACTGGTCGCCGACTGGGAATCGTCTCCTCTTTTCCAACAACGTGTGCCCAATTTGCGACCTCAGCGAGATTTTCGTGACCAATCAAAGCGGCAATCGGATGCGTCAACTTACCTTATCCGGCGATGGCAACAATGATCTTCTTCCGCGATGGTCACCCGACGGTTCGCAGATCGTATTTACTCGGGATGATTTCGTTAATCCAACGACAATCTGCGTTATGAATCGTGATGGGTCAGACGTTGTGAATATTACTCACAATGCGGCGTTTGACTTTGAGGCTGACTGGGGACCCAGCAAGCATCGCGATGATGAGGATGATGGTCTATCTCAGGAAAGATAAGCTTCAACCAACCGCCCGGTTCGCGGTGAATTAAAAAGAGAACGAGATCAAGATCACGCCGGATTCAAGTAAGGAGTCGATCAAAGTGAGAAGCCCACTCCAAAAAAGAACCATCATCCGGCTGGGTTGCATATCCACAGCTATTCTGGCGGCAATCGCATTCTCGTCCGCAAGGGCCATCATGTCCAACCGAGGTTTGGCCGTAAGTCCGGAGACTCCGGCTGGAAGCAGCAGGATCGCGTTTATGAGGTACCCGGACAACGGCACGGCCGAGATCTATTCGATGTTCGCAGACGGCTCCGGCGTGACAAGACTGACAAACAACTCGGTGGATGATTACGGGCCCGTCTGGTCGCCAGACGGGACGAAGCTGGCATTCAGTCGCGAAGTCAGCGGCCTGTCCCAGATCTTCGTGATGAACGATGATGGGTCAAACGAGGTCAACCTCAGCAACGGCTCCGGACCCGACCCGCCGCGGCTTTCTTCAGTCGGCGCTGGCCGCCGCCGGGATGCTTCTGATTCAGGAGGTAAAGGTATTTCCCGAATCGGCAGTTTTGCGAACGACACAGCCAGCCGCAACGATTGATCTGGTTCACAACACGCTCAACGGACTCTCGGCGTTTGTGATGCCGGGGCCG
>QHXG01000059.1:0-2079 GCA_003222845.1 Acidobacteriota bacterium
AGCGCGGTGATAATCTGCTTGACATCCGATGGAGGCTTGCAGATATGTCAACGGCAACATTGCCTAGGATCAGAAAGGCATCGTTCAGGATAGATACAACGAAGTCTCACGAGTGGCTTAAAGCGCACCGACATGAATACATCGGCAAGTGGGTTGTGCTCGATGGTGACCGATTAGTTGGCGCCGGTGATGACCCGCAACCGATCTTCGCCCAAGCGCGGACCCAAGGCGTAAAATTTCCTTTCGTAACGTTCATCCAGGAAGACCTCGAGCCATTTATGGGAGGCTGGCTGTGAGTAGTTGGAGCCTTGCTTTCTCAGAACGAATCAGGTACCTCAGCGAAGCGGAAGGCATCACAATAGAAGTTTGGCTTTCGTCTGACGAGGACACGATAATTCCGATCGACGCAAAACTGGACACGGCGAGCACATTTTGTGTTTTCAAACCACAATACGCCGCACTGCTTGGCTTGGATCTTGAAAAAGGAAGTCGGGAAAGGATTCGCACTGCGACGGGTTCGTTTATCGCGTTCGGCCACGAAGTCACGCTCACGGTTGAAGATCTCGAATGGCCAGCCACTGTCTATTTTGCCGCAGACGAATCTTTTCCTATTAACGTTGTGGGCCGCGTAGGTTTCATCGACCGGCCGCGAATCGGGTTAGTCGATTACGAAAGCCTGCTCTACCTCAACGCCTACGAGAACTCATTAATCTGAACCATGCCGGGCATGGCTACGCAGCAGTAAGTACGGATACGGGAGCAGTAGGTTCGCAGCCAGCTCCGAGGAAGATTTCGATGAAGTAATGTCTACCGCAACACGGCGCACTCCGAACGCCGTCCGGTTGCGAAGTCGCTTGGTGGAAAAACTGAAAACAGTAGCAGAGCGAGAAGGCAAAACTGAATATCAGACCATCGTAAAGGTTTGGATTGAGGAGCGCGTTCAGAAGCAGACAAAGGTCGCGCGTTAAGGATTTCGCCGTGCGTTATAGGCGGTGAGCCAACGTTGCGACGCAGTCTGGAGCAAGCTGCGCGAGAAGCGAAAGCTGTGACCCTTACTTTGTTCTTGCTACTTGACGGGGACTAGCCATCCCTCGCGTTCTCAGAATCCCGATCTTCACGACGTCTTGGACAAATCAATTTTGTTAGAGCGCCTTGAGTAGCATCCTAACCTAGAGGCGGATGGACTTGCGGAGGAGGTCAGAAACCTATTGAGGCAAGTGCTCGAATCGCCTTTTGTCAAAGTGAAATGTGAGAAAATCACCGTCAGGATCGAGGACACCCAGTACAATGCTCAAAGGCTCCCTGTAATAGGTAGATCCGGGATCCTTCTCAATATCTAGTATGGGCTGAGCCAGAACTTCGATAACTATGGCGGCTTCGTTTTCTTCGGGAAGTTTCCGGTTTTTCAATCCACTCTTCCATCTAACTAGGTCTCCGGGCTTGAAATCATTCTCAATCTGCAGACTCTCATACCTACCCTTCAAAATGGTACTGCGCTCCTCTTGAGACAGCGTAAGTTGCCGGCGTTTTGATAATTCTTGGGATAAACCGCTTCTGATATTGCTTCGCTCTCGGATGTGCTCCACTGCACCTGTTGTGGTACGCGACGAATCAGTTGTTCAGTAGTGTCAGCCATCTTTCAAAACTCCTTTCGGCACTCCGCATGTGTGTCTAGATTAATCGTGAGTAATCACTGACAGTAGTAACGCTTATCCAGCGGATTAGTCACAGTCAGACCTATCGATCCGGCTGGCTTGTTAAATGACGGACTTCCTTCCGGTAGCCCGATTCGATTTGTCGCGATTCGATGTCCCGAAAGAATCGTAGAGACTAGTGCCCTCAAATCAACATCGATACCTTCGCGCCGTTTGTGAACGAGTTTAACATTCTGTGGGAAGGTCTCACGTGAATAGGCTTGGAAATTCGGCATGTAGTTCCTTTGGCTATACCTCTCCTCGTTTATCCGCTTTGGATATGGTGGGGTAGTAATCTGACTCACCGAACCGACCGCCTCGTCTATGGAACCCTCCACCCTCGCAGATGTTAAAGATATGTCTTGGGGCGTGAGCCCTGCTAAGC
>QHXG01000059.1:2108-3002 GCA_003222845.1 Acidobacteriota bacterium
GAACTCAATATGTGTCACTCCAAGGTTCGTGAAGGCTTCCTGGTACCTATCTGGCCCGTGCATCATGCGAGCTATCTCTAGGAGCCCCCCCCAATCCACAAAATCTCGGTCGCTACGTGTTTCGGATTCCACGTAAGCATCATGAATCAATCTTAGACCTCGCTGAATATCTATCTCCACCGCCGCGTTGAGTGCATACGGGAGCGCAGCATTTCCTAACCTTGCGACCTCCCGCCAAAACTTGAAATCCGATGGCTGTCTCTCAAGGCCCGACAAAACTCGAGCGGCAAGTTCCTGGAGTTCGTCAAGATTGTTACCAAAGAGAGAGTTTTTCTCTTGAAGCAAAATGACCTTCAGAATGGGTCTTGCTTCCTCAGTAGCTAGATCATCGCAAAGTCGGAGGGCGCGCCTTAAGAATCGCACGCTCAGTTCAGTTCCTTCTTGCGTGCTCGACAGAAACTGCTCGACAATGAGCGGCCCAAGTCCCGCTACCACCTCATCTCGTTGGCCACGGTTCGCGATCCGCACAAACAAATCCTCGGGTTCCTCTTCGACTCGCTGATCGAGGGCCAAGTCCGAAGGGTCAGCGGAGAGTCTCTCCCACAACTCCTTTTTCATATTCTTCATGTTCATCAATGCGTCGATATTCAACTCATATAAAGTAGGGATCAATTCTCGTGCGGATCAAAGAACAACGTTCGTGTACATACTCCGGATAGCCTTTGCCCTTTCCTGAACAAGGTCTCGTCATTCCAAATGAAGCTCCCTTCCGCGCTGGCCTAAACTTAGGGTTGGCACCGGCGTCGAGAACTGTGGGCGTCTGACATGGGTTACCAATCTCTGCCGCTGAGTAGGCTATTCTGTACATTGCCTGTTCCAGTTCTTTCATCAGCC
>QHXG01000059.1:3115-15189 GCA_003222845.1 Acidobacteriota bacterium
ATTTCCTAGAGATAACTCCTAATGGTCCCAAGTAGTCCTGGCCTCCGTTTGAGTTGCTGAAAACTCACTCCGCGTCGCCTCAAATCGGGTTGCTCCGGCAATCGCTCCGCGAACCCGAAACGTGTCAGCCGTTCATCCGACAATCCAGACAACGGACCGAGAAAACCGAACTCTGGAAAGCTAAGCAGGACGTTGTTCATGTGGCTGCCGGGATTCTCCGTCGTGAGATAGGAGGAAGCAAGTTTTTCGAAGAATGACGTCCCCTTGGCCGCCTCGACATTTTTCTCTCGCTTCACATTTTTCAAAATTTGCCTTCCATCGTCTGATGAGTCCATTTCGATTGCCCATTCCTTCGCGATCTTCGGAATAAACATAAGTCTCACGACCTGATAGAAGGCACCCTATCGGGCTAACCTCATTCCAGTGTACAGAATGCAGATCTTAGACGGAATTTGCAAATGTGCAAGCTTATTTCGAACTCTCAACTCGGAAGACTTGGCACCGACCGCGATCCGTACTGAATATTGTCATTAAAGCGAACAACTTCGTCAATCTCTTTCGATCTTCCGCGCCTAATCGGCGGTAGGTGTTTGCACGTGGGCTCGTTGGCGCAAAGTAAAAAAAGAAATGGGGTCAGGCCTGCTACTTTGCGATTTTGTTTGATGTAGCGATGTGCGAAATAAAATCGGCGCGCCATGGCCCGGAAGCCGCGAGTTGAAGTCGAGGGTGGTCTTTATCACGTCATCACGCGCGGCAATAACCGTCAAGCGATCTTCAACCCGTGAGATAAACCCATATCTGCCAAGGATTCATCAACACTCAAGATATCTCACGGGTTCAATTGCGATGAGGACTATAAGAAGATCCTCTCGCTCCTCGAAATCCACAAAAGCCATATCAAAACGTCGGACAGCTTCTTCGATCTATTCATCATCGTGGAGTTCGATCGCTTCAACGTATGCTCTTAGGTTCTTCAGTTCTCATATCGGCTCAAGTAACGTTTGCTCTCATATTCGATGAGCCCAAGTCTCACTTGATCGAGCCAGCCGCGCCTGCCCAGAACGTTGCGTTTGAAGTTCTCGTTCGCAGCGAAATAAACCGTCACATCGAATGAATAGCCAAGCGTCTCCAAGGTAAGCATGTGACCGTAAGAGTCAAACGTAACAGTTACCGTTGTGAGACGAAGAGGATCGCCGGCCTCAATTTTAAGGTCCAGAGCCTCTCCAAGTTCACGCTTGAAGACGCAGAAAGTGGAGCCGGTATCAACGTAGGCATCAGCTCTTGCTATTCTTTCGCCATGCCGAAGCGTAATAGGGAGAAGGATCGCATCTGTTGGATAATTGTAAAGTGAGGCAAAGGTCAACTGGTGCGTCACAGCCAACCTCCCATGAATGCATCGACTTTCGGTTGCACTCGCTCCACAAAGGGAGCCTCTACGCCTTTCGCTCGTGCTGCTTCATACACCTTGCGCGCGTCGGGGCCATGCGCTAATAGACGATCACCATCAAGAGCTACCCATTCGCCCAAGTATTCGTCACGATGCGCCTCAAGCCAAGCTCGCTCCTGTTCGTGAGTCGGGTACGCAGGCTTTGATTCCTTAGCTGGCGCAGGTTGCTCTAATTCGCGTTCCAAAACTTGATGCAACCTGCGCCTCTCCGCTGGCGTGAGCGCTCGTGCTTCATTGATGATTTGTTCCAACGTTGCCATAGATATGAGTGTAATCCTGTTCTCGTCGCCCTTCAATTAACGTCATCTGGAGCGCAGATCAATCCAATGGTTAGGCATGACAAACTGTGGCGAAGTTTGGGCACGGACGCGATCAAGCGGAGCGCGTAAAGAATGGCACTCCCAGTTTGAGATCGTGGCTATCTCACGCCAAACAAGATATCAACTGTCAGTTGATCCAGCCGTTCATACGGCAGCTTCTTCGCAGCTAACTCTGTTCGATCGAGCGGAAGCGCTTTGATTTTTTCTGCTCGGTCGCGACTATATGCACCCAACGGTTCGGAATACTCAGGCGCGCTGCTGTGAATCTCAGCCAGCAATGCCTGGATCTCGGCGTCTTCGTTGAACTGCCGCGCTTTTTGTTTCAGGATCAGATAATTTCGCATGCAGCCGGCGGCGAATTCCCAGACGCCTTCCTCGTTCTCACTGCGATAAGAATGCGCGTCAAAGTGGCGCGGGCCATCGTAAGATTCTTCCAGTAATCTAACCAGGAAGAAGAGGTTCTTAATTGACTCAGAACCGAAACGCAGGTCCTGATCGAAGCGCGGACCTTTCTGGTCGTTGAGGTCGATATGAAACAGCTTGCCGGCTTCGATTGCCTGCGCGACGACGTGATAGAAATTCAAGCCCGACATTTGTTCATGTCCGACTTCGGGATTCACTCCCACCATCTCTGCGTGATCGAGCGTGGCGATGAAGCCGAGCATCGCGCCCGTCGTCGGCAGATAGATATCGCCGCGCGGCTCATTCGGTTTAGCTTCGAGCGCAAATTTGTAGTCATACCCGCAGGCCATTGAGTATTCGCAGAGAAAGTTGAGCGCTTCGCGATTCCATTTCAAAGCCTCGCGAGGATCTTTCGCCGCATCGACCTCCGCGCCTTCGCGTCCACCCCAGAAAACGTAGATGTGCGCGCCCAACTCTGCGCCCAAATCCATCGAGCGCATCGTCTTTTGCAACGCGTAAAGCCGCACGCCCGGATCGTTGGATGTAAAGGCACCATCCTTGAATACCGGATCATAGAAGAGATTCGTCGTCGCCATTGGCACCTTCATACCGTGATCGTCGAGAGCCTGTTTGAATTCGCGCACGATGCGATTACGCTCCTCCGGCGACGCATCGATCCGCACGAGGTCATTGTCATGAAGATTGACCCCATAAGCGCCGAGCCGGCTCAACTCTTTGACCATTTTGATGGGACTCAGACTCGGCCGCGTGGCATCGCCAAACGGATCGCGTCCGCGATTGCCCACGGTCCAGAGTCCGAAAGTGAATTTGTGTTCAGGGTTTGGTTTGAAGTTGTTGCTTGTCATTTATTTTCTCCCGTAGCCAGGAATGCCAGACTAAGAATTGAAAATTGAAAAATGCAAATTGAAAATTCCAAATTGCAGATTCCCAAATCGCTCGGCAGCCTATTCCTCCGGCTTAATTTGCAGAGGCGCTAAGACCGCGCAGAGGCCCTCGCAATTTGCAATTTGCATTTTGCAATTTGCATTTTGCAATTCAGGGTTTTGCCTTTGAGAAATATCGACTCGCAAACGTCAGAAACGTTGGCCAATTCGGACCCGGCGTGTGACCACCGCTGTGTTGACGAAAAGCTATGTCGCCGCCAATCAAAGGTGTTTCAGTTAACGGAAACTGTGTCGTTCCCAGATCTTTCTTACCCAGTAGTTTGTATACCGGACCTGCGGCAGCCGCAGCGATGAACATTCCCTTTGCATCAACCCATGCGTCACCATTGGCGCCGGCGCCGATGAAGACGGGACGTGGAGCGGAAAGCGCGATCAGTTCATGAGAATCCACGGGCAAGTCGCTCCACTTGAGTGGACCCGCGTACTTGAGAAAATTGCCGGCCATCCAATGATACTCGCCGGTCCCGGCCACGTTTTCTACCAACTCACCCCAGTTGCGGCGATGAATCTTAGCGCCCCCTTCGCCGGATGAACTCACGTAAGCGATCGCGAAACGCTGATCGTAAGCCATTGCGACCAGTACTGCTTTGCCGTATCGCGAATGGCCTTCGAGTCCGATCTGGTTCGCGTCAACTGATTTGTCGGTGGCAAAATAATCCAGCGCACGGCTAGCGCCCCAGGCCCAAGCGCCCAATGCTCCCCAATCGTCAAGGCTACGCGGTTGTCCTTTGTTGCAAAGACCGATGATGCCTTGCGTCAAACCGGCGCCGTTATCGGGTTGAATCGTGGTTGGAATGAGGCTGGCATAGCCCCAACCTCTCGCGAGAACCTGCTGTTGCCACGGCGGTCCAGTTGGTACATTCGGCGGCGGCGCGGGAGGCCGGCGTCCGGGAGGAAACACGAAACTCAGTTCCATGATGGCCGGAACCGGACCAGTAGCCTTCGCGGGCGTTGTCAAAGTCAATTGAATGTCGACGTCGACGAACGGATAAGACGAATTATCAACGTGGCCGACGATCTTTTTCGTAATTACCGGCACGTCATACTTGATTTCCTTAGTAGTGTCAGTTACTTCCCAGCTTACCTTCGGCGTAGTATTGGGAACGCGGCCATAGATTTCCCGATCAAAGTCCTCTACGATTTCCGGACGTCGCTGCTTCCACCACATCTTCGCGCTCGTAACTTTCTTTCCGTTTTTCAAGACGAGGGGATCGGGCAAGTTCGGGTAAGGATTGGCTTTGGATTCGTCATAATTGGCGGCGTTTGGCGCTTTCGGATTACTGCCGTTCGCTCCCGGCCGCAGCGAAGCAATGTGAAGCAGGTCCATCATTCGCTGATGGTCTTGCTCCGCGGTCATCGTTACCGGCGGTGGCAGCGAGCTAAAAGCGTTCGCAGTCTTAATAACCGCATCGAACGCCGGCTTTGGTTGGCCCGCTCGATCAAAAAGGAGCGGGTGATTGGTTCTAGCTTTGATGGGCCAATTGTTCAGCCAGGAATCTCCATCGGTAACACACCAAAAAGTTACCCGGTCGATCGTCTTGCGGTGTCTCAGATAAACGCGAAACAGGTCGGCGTAACGCTTAGCCAGCGCTTGTTGGGCCGACTCAGGCATACCGTTGGTATATGGGTTCAGTTGCGGCGTGGGCACGACATTCACTGGATAATCGGCGCCCGGCTTCGTGGTTCGCGGCAGCACGTCGACGTCGAGTTCAGTGATATTGACCTTGATTCCGAGACCTTCAAACGCCCCAATGGTCGCGTCTTCATCGGCGACCGTAGGCCAGTCAATCCGATTATGGTTCTGCAAGCCAATCGCCGTAAGCGGAACTCCTTCGGCTTTCAGTTTCTTGATCAACTCAACCGCGCCTTCGCGTTTCGCCGCCAATTCCAAATCATAGTCGTTATAGTACAACTGCGCGTTTGGATCGGCTTCGTGCGCAAACTCGAAGGCCTTGGCCAAATAATCTTCGCCAATGATTTTCATCCAAGGCGATTGGCGCATCGTTCCGTCCTGATTTAGTGCTTCGTTGACAACGTCCCAACCTTTGATTCTTCCTTTGTAGCGGCCAACGACGGTCATGATGTGTTCGCGCAGACGCTTTAGTAACGTAACGCGATCTGTTGGATTGCCTGTCTCGTCTTGAAAGACCCAGGCTGGAGTTTGCTGGTGCCACACCAGCGTATGCCCAACGATGAACATGTGGTATTTCTCGCCGAGTGCGACATAGCGATCCGGCGCGGCGAAATCGTATTTGTCAGGCGCGGGATGGACCAAGCCCCACTTCAAAACATTTTCAGGCGTAATGGTATTGAATTGCGAGACGATGAGCGCAGACATTCGCGGGTCCTCTTCAAAGATGTGACGCCGGTTGAGCGACGCGCCAATCATGAAAACGTTTTTGAAAGTTTCCTTCAGCGTCGTCTGCGTCTGCGCTCGCGTCGAAGACAGTGAAGAATCGCTCTTCCGGACGGCGCTCGGGTCGCCGGTGGCCGGAGGAGCCTGATCCGTCGCCGCAGGTGGTCCGAGTATTTCCGCGAATATGGGCTTTAGGGCGTCGGCCCAGATTTGATAGCCCTTGAGGCTGGGGTGCAGTTTGTCGACGGCTACGCCTTCGAACAAAGCACCGTCTTTATCGGCAAGTCTGTGGTTTATGTTGAGGAAGCGAACCGTCTTCCAGTCGGCAAACCTGGCGATGTTGTCGTTGATGCGATTGATGGTGGGGATCACCGCCATGCTGTCGTTGCGCGGGAAAATCGCGGTGAGAACAATCGTCGCGTGCGGCGCTTTCTTCCGGCAAAGATCGACGAGCGCCTTGATGCCTTTGGTAATGTCGGCAACTTTATTGTCGTCGCTCGCGTCGCGCCCAACGTTGTTCGTGCCGGCAAGTATGACGATGATCTTCGGGTTGACGTCGTCGAGTTCGCCATTTTCCAGCCTCCAGAGGATGTTCTGGATCGTATCCCCGCCCCAGCCAAAGTTGGCGGCATTCCAACCAAAAAAGTTCTGTTTCCAATTAGCTAGGAAGTCGGGGTAGTCGGTCGCGCCCCAGCGCCGGGTGATCGAGTCGCCAACGAAATAAACGTCGATTTTGCCACGCCGTGTTTTCTCGATGAGTTGTTCGTGCGCTAGTTGGGAATTGCGGTCGCTACGCGGCGCCGGTTGGTCCGCGGGCATCGGCAACTGCGCGAAAACCGGCGACGCCATGGCCGCGAGGATAAACAAGCTGCGCAGAAGAAACGGACGATGTTGCATGACGTTCGGTTACTCTAAGGGATGGTTAATTCACCTCGCGATCACTTCAAGCTTAGCCGTCTGATACTTCACCGAACTCGTTCCCACCATGATGTCGAACCAGCCGGGCTCGACCACGTTTTCCAGGTTCAGATTGAGAAATGAAAGTTTGTCGGGCGTGATGGTGAACTCGACTGTCTTACTCTCGCCGGGCGCGAGCGAGACGCGCATAAAATCTTTCAACTCCTTAACTGGACGCGTGACTGAGCTGACGAGATCGCGGATGTACAGTTGCACGATCTCATCGCCCGCGCGCTTGCCTAAGTTAGTTACACTCACGGTGACCTTTGCCTGGCCCGCTGGTCCGATTTGCGCCGGACTCAGTCTTAGGTTCGAGTATTCAAATGTCGTGTAGCTGAGTCCATAACCGAAAGGAAACAGCGGCTCTTTGCTCGTAAATAAATATCCGCGCCGCGCGGTGGGCTTGCGATTGTAATAAGCGGGCAATTGTCCAACCGAGCGCGGAAAGGTAACGGTCAGCTTGGCGCTCGGATTGTAATCGCCGAACAAAACGTCTGCGACGCCAATGCCGGTTTCCTGTCCGAGATAGAAGCCTTCGAGAATCGCCGGCACTTTCTCAGCGAGATAGTTGATCGAGAGCGGCCCGCTATTAATAAGGAGGACGATCGTCGGCTTGCCAGTTTCCAGAACAGCTTTGACGAGATCGTTTTGACGACCGACGAGATCCAAACTGTCACGATCGCCGAGATGATTGTCAGCCCAACCTTCCTTGTTCGTGTCTTCATTACCCCCGAGGACCAGCAGCGCCACATCCGAGGATTTGGCGACTTCGACCGCTTGCGCGATAAGCTTCTCGTCTTCGGCCGTGTTGCTCAGGTGCGCCGTATCGGCGAACCAGTTACCGCCTTCTTCAGTGATCTTGCAGCCTTCGGCGTAATTCACTTTGATCTTGGCGCCGACCTTGTTCGTGATCCCTTCGAGCACGCTGACGCCACGGCCCGGATCGTCACTGTAGCCGCCAAGATGAACTCGATTCGCATTTGGTCCGATGACTGCGATCGACTTCAATGCGTTTCGCTCCAGCGGCAGCAGATTGCCGTCATTCTTCAAAAGGGTTACTGATCGGCGCGCGGCTTCCGCCGCGAGTTCGCGATGTTCGATTGAATTGGTCACGCGAACCGCGCGATCGGGATCGACATAAGGATTTTCGAACAGGCCGAGCAGAAACTTTGCGCGCAGGTTACGCGTGACGGCTTTATCAACTGTCGCTTCGGCAACTTTTCCATCCTTTACTAATTTGACCAGCAACGCGAAACAATCGGGCTCGGGGAGTTCGATATCGACACCGGATTCCAGCGCAACCCGCGCGGCTTCTTCCTTATCGCCGGCCACGTGATGCAGGTCGCGTAACTGCGGGATCGCATAGTAGTCCGACACGACATGGCCTTTGAATGCCCACTCTTGACGCAGCACTTTTTCCAGCAACCACTTGTTCGCGTGCGATGGGACGCCATCGATTTCGTTGTAGGACGCCATCACGCTCATCACGCCGGCTTCGGTCACGGCGGCTTTGAAGCTAGGCAGGAAAAACTCACGCAGGGCGCGCTCGGAATAATTCGCTGGAGCGATGTTCGTTCCGCCTTCCGGTTGACCGTGCGCGGCGAAGTGTTTCGCCGTGGCGATAATGTGATCGCCGTCGATCATTGGGCCGGGCCCTTGCAACGCTTTGATGATCGCGACCGCCATGCGCGAAGTGAGATAAGGATCTTCGCCATAGGTTTCTTCAGTGCGACCCCAACGCGGCTCGCGTGCAATATCCAAATTAGGGCCAAGCACTTGATGGCTGCCACGAGCGCGTGTTTCCTGGGCGGCGGCGGTGAACACTCTGTGGATGAATTCAGGATCCCACGTTGTCGAGAGCGCAATAGGTTGCGGAAAACTCGTGCTGCCTTTGGCCATGTGGCCGTGAAGAATTTCGTCGTGAAGGATCGCGGGGATGCCGAGCCGCGTGTTTTCAATCAGCCACTTCTGCGCGGCGTTGGCGAAGATTGCGCCGTCACGCGGGCCTTTCTGTTCCCTCTGTCGCGCGATCTGGCCGATGCCGTATTTCATTACTTGCGCCGCTTTTTCCGGAGAGAAGTCGCCGCGATCGGATGAGAAATCCGTCTGTGGTTTCACCTGCGGACGATTGCTCCAGAGGCAAGTCAACTGCGCGATCTTCTCTTCGAGAGTCATCCGCGAAAGCAGATCGGTGACGCGCTGATCGACGGGCAACCGGGCGTTCTTGTAGGCAGGCGCTTTATCCTGCGAGTCAGTGATCCTTGATGGGGCGATCGCTACTAGCGAGATAAGCATCAGGACGAGCAAGATGCTGAATCGAAAGAAATAGGTTCTGCTACTCATTTTGAGATTCGAAGAGCTTTCTTAACGTGTCACACCTCAGCTCACACCTTCTATTCGTGCCACCGACGATTTAACTCCAACCCACTCGCGGAAATTCCCAGAGAACATGCGCGTCACATCGCGCTCGATCTCCTCACGCGTCGCGGCGCGTCCGCTCTTGAGTAACTTCTCGTAAGATTCGCTGAGTGCATCGGCGATGAATTCTCGCGCGTGTCGCCACTTGTAGATCAACTGTTCGAGCACGCTCGCATCGGAATGTTGCGGAATGAAAGTCGGACCAAGCAGTTCTAAACGCTCTCGAGTAATCTCCGCAGCAATAGATGGATTGTTAAGAAACCACCAGCAGCCAAAGGGCATCAGGTTATTGAACTTCCGCGCCGCCACACACAGCTCGTGTTGGTTTTCGCGCGCCAGAAAAGTTGCCAAAAAGCGCACCTCTGGATTTTCGGCGCAGAGCCTTTCCAGGGCGGTCACGTCGGCCTTGCCCACGCCATCACCGGCTGCGCGCAAAGTCGGATTCACACCGCGACGAACGCCAACCATCAGCGTCAAAGCCAGATCGTGCTGCTTCGCGGTAGGCAACACGACCTCGTGAATTAATCGATCGCGTGCGTTTTCATCGGGGAATTTGAAATCGGCAGGGAGCGAGATGGCCAGATACAATGGCCGCATGCGCTTGATCCAATTGTCGAGGAATCGACGCAACTCCGCGATGGTACTGCCGCTCAATCCGGTGTTTACGTGGAGTCCCTGGCTCGCCAGGATGCGCGCGGCATCGGGCCAATCATTCAAAAGGGAATCCAGTCTTAGCGAGGTGTGGAATCGCCGATCCGGATTGCCACCGTTCCTCCAGATCTCGGCTTCGATCTCATCCAAAGGATCGTTGGTCATGACCACGTCGCTGACGCGCGCCGTCTCCAAAACCCAATCCACCTGATCGAGTAAGTTCCGCGAGTTGAAGAAATCTCGAGCCTCTTTCAAGTTCTGCGCGCGCGAATCAAGGCCGAATTCGTCGAGCACTGAAACGACTCCCCTTGCAGCTTCCGAGATCGGCGTGTTCTCAACAAATAGTATTCTCCAGATCAGATCCGCGCGTTCGAACTTGCTCATCTTCCAGAAGCATGCGTAAGAAACGTCCGTCGAGCGAAAGACTTCTGCGATCAGATAATGATAATTAAGGAGATCGTCGATGCCCGACAAACACATATCGCCGAACACCGGCGGAAACACGTGCGTATGAATGTCGATGACCGGCGTGTCGCGCACGACAGATTGGACTTGCTGCCGAAGTTCCTTGGCGTCGGTGATGAGGTCGGCTGGGGTCCTCTGAGCTTCCGTCTCTGTGATCATCTCTACCTCCTTGTAAATCAAACGGGAATATCCGGCGCCCGCGCATCGAGCGGGTCGGCCCAACGATCGTTGGGGATTAGCGGCGTCCATCCGGGCCGCAGCGGATCTTGATCGTATGGATAAGAACCAAGACGGCGATAAGCTTCCGCGTACTCCAAAACTTTATCTCGATCAAGTCGAACCCCAAGGCCCGGTTCTGTCGGCACCGCAATCTGGCCGTTTTCATATTTGAATTTTCCGGATTCAATGATGTCGGCGACGAGATGGTGATAGTGCGCGTCGGCCGCAAAAGATAGATTCGGAATGACGGCGCCCAGATGCAGCATGGTTGCAAGTTGAATTCCCAATTCGCCCGACGAATGGACGGCCACGCCAAGTTGAAATGTTTCGCAAACTCCCGCCGCCTTCACGCATGGACGAATGCCGCCCCAGAAAGTTGTGTCCAACAGGATCACATCGACGGCAGTATTCAAAACGTTGGCTGCGAGTTGCTCGAAGTTTACCACTACCGTGTTTGTCGCCAGCGCCAGGCGCACTTTCTCGCGCACGCGCCGCATTCCGTTCATTCCGAAGACGGGATCTTCCAGATAGTCATTGCGTAACTCTTCAATCTGTTGTCCAAACCAAATTGCGGTCTCGGTTGACCAAACGCCGTTAGGATCGAATCGGAAGCGATCGCCTTCAAGCTCTGAGGCCAGTGCGCGGTAACACTCCAACTCATATTTCGGCGGAAAGACTCCACCTTTCAATTTGTGCGAGGTGAAGCCGTGACGCTCTTTCAATTCTCGCGCCTGAGCGACGAGTTGCTCGACGGTTCTGACCTCGCCGCTTCTATCTTGCGAATTCGGATAGCGAAAGAAGAGATACGAGGCGAAGGGCACCCGATCACGCAGGCGGCCGCCAAGAATTTCCGAAACCGGCAGGCCCCACTTCTGGCCCAGAAGGTCGAGACAGGCGAACTCGATCGCGGCGAGAATCTGAGTGCGATTGTTATAGAGCGACGCCGTCGGATTCGCAATCAGGAAACGCATTTCTTCGAGCCGCGCCGGATCGTGACCGACCAGGTACGACTTCATCGCGCGGAACGCCGCCTCTGCAGATTCGCCACCGCCGCCCATCTCCCCAAGACCAATCAAGCCTTCGTCAGTTTCAACTTCCACGATGGTGCGGACCAAGCGCCCCCAATGACAGCCATTCGCGTGACGCAGCGGCGCCTCGAGCGGCACAGTTACCGTCGTTGGTTTGATGTCAACGATTTTCATTGACGTTTTCAGTCAATTCCATTTTCCGTTCTCATTCCCCTCTCCCACTGGGAGAGGGGCCAGGGGTGAGGGTGCGAAGCATAGAAAAAGAAAAAAAAGGGAGATGTCTTATTTGCTAAGCCCTCACCCCAACCCTCTTCCAAAGGGAGAGGGAGTTAAAATGGCAAATGAAAAATGTCAAATGCCAAATGGAAAATGATCCTTTCTCACCATTGAAGACTCTTCGCTTTGTACTCATCCAAACTCTTCGCAGCCTTCTCAACTCGCGTTGGCAAGGCTCGCTTTGAAAACGTCTGAAAGTAAAGCAGACACGCATCGCGCCAAACAATCGCATCGCGCTCCTGGATGGCCAGCTTCTTCGCGACTGCTTCATGCCGCTCGGGATCGATCTGGCCCTTCAAACCGTCCCACCCTTTGCGAGTCGCGCGCACCCAATCCACTCCGCGTTGATAATGCAAAGCCATCTCGTCCCACAGCGTTCGGCCGGAATGCATTCGACGATCCCAAGGCACATGATGAAACCACAGCAGAAACTTCTCAGGGCAAGTATCCAGGTTAGAAAACTGATCTGAAACCCGCCGATGGTATTGACTAACCGTATTGCTGCCCGTCGCCGTGCGGTCGAATCCGATTCCTTCGGCAGTAGCACGATGATAATAAACAGGATTCCAA
>QHXG01000636.1 GCA_003222845.1 Acidobacteriota bacterium
CGATCCGAGGTCGCGTCTTAACGGGACAGCCAGAAGGATGTCGGCGCTGGGATAGATAAAGTTATTATTGTCGTAGGTGTCGAATGTGAGCGATGTAATATTTCGAGCGCTGTTGAAGAACAGATAATCTCCATGCCGGTCGAAAGTGGGCCAGTTATCGTTGAACGTTCCGCTCGTCACCTGATGTGTCTGACTTGTTTGCACGCTATACAACCAGATTGATGTAAAGCGAGTGCTCCCAACCGCGCCTCTGGCATATGCGATCCAATTAGAGTCATTGGACCAACTTAATTGCGGCTGCTTAACTAACGGATCTTGATCGATTTTCTTCACCTCTCCGCTTTCGACTGAACAGAGATAGATACTTCCCGTGCTGTCGTTGAAGGCTATTAGGCGAGAGTCAGGCGACCAGGTTGGCCGGTAACGAAAGCCGACACCAATATGAGTAAGTTGTCGAGGCACCGCACCATCATCACTGGGAGCGATGTAGAGTTCATATTCCCCTGAGGAATCGGCAAAGTATGCAATCCATTTTCCATCAGGACTCCAACTGGGATCACGCTCAGCTATTCCACTGGTGCGCTCCAAATTGCGCGTCGCACCATTTTCCGCTGGTATGGTCCAGATATCCCCGCGAGCCTCGACAACGGCTTGTTTGCCATCGGGAGATAGCTGCCAGTTATTAATAAACTTTCCTGCGTCAACCGGGTGTGAGTGAATATCCAGTTGGGAATCGGGAATGGATATCTTCACTATCCGAACCGTGCCACTGCCAAGGTTAAGCAGGTTCAAGTCGGCGCCGTTCACGAAGATGATTTCGCCCTGACCATCGGTGCCAGGTCCGATGGAAGGCCACTTGATATCGTAATCCTTGAAGTGAGTAATTTGCCGGCGCAATCCGTTCTTCATGTCGTAGGACCAGATATTCAGTCGTTGTTCGATTCCAGCGTCGGAGAGGTAATAGATCTCTGTCCCATTCCACATCGGCGTGGCGTCCGTGCCCACCCAGTCGGTGATCTTCCTGGATTGGTGAGTGTGAAGATTGAATAACCAGATGTCTGGCGCATACCCCCCTTGATAATGCTTTCTGTGTTCGGATCGACCCTCGGCATAAAAAGTGTAAGCCAGCCACTGACCGTCAGGACTGATGGCGCCTTCCGCACCGTAAGGGACGGGCAACTTAACTGGCAAACCACCCCCCGAGTTGACCGTGTACAACTGCCGTATTCGCGCTTGACCGTCGCCGTTAAAGGCGAAAGAAAAGGCATCTGTCATGAAAAGCAGCTTACCGTCAGGCGTCCAATCGCAGAGGTCTGTTGCTCCGGGATTGTGAGTTACGCGAGTGTTAGACGCTCCGCCGATATTGATCGTGTAGATGCCTTCATAGCTGCCCGTGAAAGCGACCGTGTTACCGTCGAGGCTAAATTTAGGAGAGCGGTATGAGCCCGGCACGTTTGTTAGAGGAATCGCGGTTCCTCCCTCCCGAGAAACAAGCCAGAGCTCCCCGTTATAGGCAAAGACGATCTGTTTTGAACTTATGTCAGGGTATCGAATGATTCCGGCGGGTGATTCCGCGCGGTTTGGGTCAAGGTGATTAGAAGGATCTGATGTGACTGCTAAGGATAATGCGTTGCAAGTAAGCACAATTAAGGCGAGGGTGACGAGTACTCGAATGATGATGGCACGAATCGCGGCTATCATAGCGTTGCGGTCTTTATCCAACTATCAAGATCGAAACAACATAACGGTTGAGTTGAACCCGTGAGATAAGTCTTACTATCTCAACGGGGCGAATCAAAGCTCCCTCCGCCGCACCAAGTTAGTTGAGAAACACGCTACCGCCGCTCGCGTCCAACGATTTGTTCGGCGGCGGTGAACGCAGGTGAACATACTGCCCAAAAACGGCCTTCGGCAGTTTCGCAGGCGTCACTTCGAAAGCAAACGCTCGCCTTCCAGTTTGGTCCACTCACAGATATCTCGCACTTCATCGCGCGAGAGCTTCACTTCTGGATGCACAAACGCATAGGAAGCAATGGGCATTGTTCCTTTTTCGCACTGCTGGCAGATCGCGCGAAGGCGTGTTTCTTTCATTCGGGCTCCGTAACGCCCCCACTCGGAGAAGTTCAATTCAGCACGTCCGTGATTGACGTGACCGACGGTGAACCACGATACAGGAGCGACATACGTGTACCACCGCCAGTTCGTTTTGTTGCTGTGGCAGTCATTGCAGGAGCGAGCGAATAGCTCTGAGACGTGAGAAGGAACAGCGGTCACTCCTTGCAGTGCCTGCGCCTCATTGAAAGGAGGATTGATGTGCCGCGGCGTAGTGAACTGGAGACCGATGAAAATCAAAGCAATGATTATCCCGGCCCATTTCAACTTTTTTCGCACAAGCAACCCTCCCTTTTTAAGATCATCCGAAATCAACGGGCGCCTGGCATCTGATCGACAGTCGCGATGATAACGGATCTTCCATCCGATGCTATCTTCCTCACCCGAGGCAACCAGTCTCGCCGAACATCTCTGGCCGTGTGCAGGAACTCAAGCACGTAAACGTCACCGCCGTAGAGCGCGACCGCCGTTGGCGACCACGGACTTTCAGTTTGAACTAGAGTGGTGACCTTTCCTTGAGGTGTGATTTTCAGCACGCGTGCGTCGCCGGTGTCAGCCACATAGATAACACCTTGGG
>QHXG01000637.1 GCA_003222845.1 Acidobacteriota bacterium
GTAGAGGGCAAACATTGGCGCGGCAAATAACAGCATGTTAGGCACGTCGTTGGTCGGCGACAAAACTGCGGCCACGATCAAAATGACGATAACGGCGACCCGCCACACTCGCAGCATCCATCCGGCCGTAACCAGGCCAATGCGTGCCAGCACATAAGTGACCGCGGGCATTTGAAACACTAAGCCCATGCCGAGCATCAACAGAATTATGAAATCGAAATAGTCATCCGCCTTCAGCAGCAGGCGAAAATCCTGACCCAAGCCGAGCAGGTACTTGGCCGCGGGCGGAAAGATAAGGTAGTAAGCACACGCTGCCCCAAGCACGAAGAAGATGGTGGAAAGCGCGATGAACGGCGTCACGTATTTCCGTTCGTGCGGATACAGTCCCGGAGAGACGAACGCCCAAATCTGCCAGAGCAGAAACGGCACGGACAATCCAATCGCCGCATACAGCGAGACTTTGACATAAAGCGCGAAGGGCTCGATGGCCGTCGTCACCACCAGCTTGTCGTTGGGGTCGGGCAGCTTGTCGTATCCCTTGCTCAAATCGACGGGCAACTTCACGTCTTTCGGCACCACGTCATTCCCGGCGGACAAAGCTTCATCGGTGAAGAGACCGAGATTTCCTTGCGCATCCTTGTCTACGCGAGCCATTACCGAAGCACCGGCTGGAATCAATGTCTGACCGAGCCGCGTTGGTTCCGGAAAGACGAAGCGAACCTGGTCGTTTTGTTTCAGCGAACCCAGCGACAGCACGGATAGCTGTCCGTCGCGGCCGGCAATAGTTACTTTGCGCTGCTGCTGCGCCTCAGCCAGCGCGCGCTGAACCGGACGGGCTAGAAAATTGTAGATGGGGCGGGAAACGAACCAGCAGGCGAACGCTGCGATCAAAACAAACGCCATGCTGCGAATCAGACGCGTCCGCAACTCGTCGAGATGTTCGAGAAAGGACATCTGCCCGCCGAGATCTTCCTCGCCGGCTTGCTTCTCATCGTCTGATTTTATTAGTCGCAGGCTGGGCATCGCAGTAGCATACGTCAGGAAGCTCTGATCAAGGGTCCTCGACACATAGCGTCGAGATGACTTTAGCCCGGCGTTTCAACGCCGGGGAGCACGTCGTGCGTTTGTTCTCGTCGCGTAGCGACGACTGACTTTCTGATATTCTCAAACTGTTTTCAGGCGTCGCGACGCGACGCGAATCTTTCGTTAATCCTACCCGACGTTAAAACGTCGGGCTATATTCATGACGACGCTACGCGTCAACAGCGCTGATCAGATATTCCTTCAGCTATAGCACAGGTCATAGCCAGTCATGTTTGCTGCCGGCCGGCTCAACCGGCGCCGCTTCCAGTGTCGGGTTTGTCTCGTGCGGCTGCACCAGCGAAGCATCGACCGGCGTGACCGAAGGCGCGACGACAGCGGCCGGCGTCTCTGTGTCGAAGGACGCCACCTCGCGCGCCGCTCGAATTCGTTCCGCCGCCCGGTCGAGAATTGAATTCTCCTCTTTTGGCTCGACACCTTTTTCCATGTTCTCCAGATTCACTTCGCGCTCCCAAGTGCGCTTGAAATCCTCGGAGGCACGGCGAAACTCAGCCAGGCTCTTGCCAATCTGACGGCTCAGTTGCGGCAGACGGCGCGGCCCAAAGAAAATCAACGCCGCGCCGAGAATCACCAGCAACTCCGTGCTGCCCAAAGAATCGAGAATCAAGAGAAACAACCTGGCTACTACCTTTCCACGGCTTAGATGCTCTGCCGTTCGAAATGGATTGTAACGCGGTGGGAAGCTGGACGTACAGTTCATGCCCGATAAGCTTTAACCCGGACACTGGGCGCTTCCTTGCTGTCTTGCACCCCCACAAGCTAAATTGCACGACAAGCTAAAGCTTATCGAATATGCCGGACAAAAATTTACGAATTGTTTCCTTGCTGCCCTCTTCAACTGAAATTGTGTGCACGCTGGGACTGGAAGATGCGCTGGTGGGCATCACGCACGAATGCGATTATCCGCTGTCAGTGTTAGGCAAGCCGCGTTTGACTTCCAGCCATATCTCTCACGAAACGATGACCAGCGCTGAAATCGATCACGCAGTTCGCTCACAATTGGATGGCCATGGCTCGATCTACCATCTGGATGAAGCAAGACTCCGCGAATTGAAGCCTGATTTGATTTTGACGCAGGAACTCTGCGAGGTCTGCGCAGTCAGCTACAAAACTGTCCAGCGTGCCGCGCGAATGTTTGAAGCGGAGGTGACGGTAGTTTCGCTCGAACCAAACACGATTGCCGACATCTTCGACAATATTCGCACGGTCGGTAGACTCACCGGCCGCGAGAGCAAGGCCGACGATCTGATTCGCAGCCTGAGCGCGCGGCTCGATCGCATCACAGACAAGACAGCAGACATCGAGCATCGCCCGCGAACTTTGATGCTGGAATGGTTGGAACCTCCTTTTGCCCCCGGTCACTGGGTGCCGGAGCAAGTTGCAATTTCCGGTGGCGATCACGCATTCGGCAAAGCAGGTCAACGCAGCGTGACCACAAACGCGGAAGAGATTATTGCTTACTCGCCGGAAGTAATTGTGCTGATTCCCTGCGGCTACTACAAAGAAGATATCTTGCGGCAATTGCCAAATGTGCGCCTGCCCGAAGGATGGAATGATCTGCCAGCAGTTAAAGCCGGTGAGGTTTGGGCCATGGACGCAACGTCGTATTTCAGCCGCCCCGGTCCGCGTGTTGTTGAGGGCGCCGAGATCCTCGCGAAGATTCTGCATCCGGAAGTTTTCGGTCAACCCGACTCGTCGCAAGCTGTGAGGGTCTCCGCGGATCTAATGAATTCTTGAACGATGAGATCTTCTGAATCCCTGACGGCAAATTCACTCGAAAGTTTCGCCCGAACAGCCGAAGCCGTGGCCGCGACCACCAGGAAGCTCGAAAAGGCTGCGTTGCTGGAAGACTATTTTCGGCAATTGGATGACGAAGACTTGGCTCGGGCCGCTCGGTACTTCGCCGGCCAGCAATTCGCTTCGAGTGATGCGCGCACGACGAATGTCGGTGGCAGTATTCTGAGCGAAGCGATGATTTCGGCTGCCGGCGCAAGCCCGGAGAGTCTCGGCGCGCGTTACGCCCGCTGGGGCGATGCCGGCGATGTCGCATTCGAACTCTTCGTTGAAGCGAAGCCTGGAAACCAACCGAGCCTCACGCTCGCGGAAACCGAAAGCGTGTTGGCGCAACTCAGCCTTACCCGCGGAAAGAAGGCCAAGACGCAAATCCTAATTGAAGCGCTGTCAAGAGCAACTGCCCTTGAGGCAAAGTATCTGGTGAAGTTGCTCTCCGGAGATTTGCGCATTGGCTTGCGTGAGGGACTAGTCGAAGATGCGATTGCGCGCGCCTTCAAACAGCCGCTGGCTGAGGTGTCACTGGCCAACATGTTGCGCGGAGATATTGGCGAAGCCGCGGTGCGAGCGCGCGCCGGCGCTCTGCGAGACATCGAGATGCGCCTGTTCCATCCGCTCAAATTTATGTTGGCGACTCCTGCCTCCGACCTCGCGGACATTGCCCGCACGATGCCGGATGAATTCTTTGTCGAAGACAAGTTCGATGGTATTCGGGCGCAGGCGCACGTACAGAATGGGCGCGTGGCGATCTTCTCGCGCACGCTCGACGAGATCTCAGTCCGATTTCCCGAACTGCGTGAGCCGCTGGCAGGGCTGCCGACCGATTTGATCATCGACGGCGAGATTATCGCGGCGCGCGGCGAGGAAATTCTTCCGTTCAGTAACCTGCAAAAACGTCTTGGTCGTAAGACTGTCGGCGAGGATTTACTTGTGAGCACTCCGGTTGTGTTTATCACCTGGGATCTTTTGTATGCGACGGATCGCGTCCTCATAAACGATCCGCTCGAGTCGCGGCGCGCTAAGCTGGAAGAACTTGTCAGTACCGCAAGCGGTACCGGGCGGTCGAACTCCGGCACGCTGCGACTCTCCAAGGCGGCACGCTTTAATGACGTTGCAGTCCTCGACGAGGAATTCGACCACGCGCGAGCCCGAGGCAATGAAGGCTTGATGATCAAAGATCCTTCGTCGTTCTACAAACCTGGCCGCCGTGGACGTGAATGGTTGAAACTCAAGAAAGCGCTGGCAACTCTCGATGTCGTAGTTACGACGGTCGAACTCGGTCACGGCAAGCGCCACCACGTGCTCTCAGATTATACTTTTGCTGTTCGTCGCTCCGCAGATGATCCCGAATTGCTCAACATCGGTAAAGCCTATTCGGGGTTAACCGACGCCGAAATCGCCGAGATGACCCAGTGGTTTCGCGCCCATACAATCCGGGAATTCGCGCACGGCCGGGTGCGGGTCGTCGAGCCGCGGATTGTGATCGAGGTAACTTTCGACCGCGTCCAGCCATCCAACCGGCACAAGAGCGGATATGCGCTGCGTTTTCCGCGGATTGTGCGTCTGCGACCTGATAAGACAGTCGACG
>QHXG01000649.1:0-305 GCA_003222845.1 Acidobacteriota bacterium
GTTCTGGACCACGAGCACGTGCATCCTGGTGGCGGTAGTTGCTTGCCTGCTCGCGATTTGGAAGTTTGCCGGGAGCGACATTCTTTGGCGCACTGTCGCTACTTGCGCAGTGATTGGAGGCGGCATGATCGCCTTCTACGTTGTCAACTCCATCTTCGATCGCCGCTCGGAGTAAGAAAAAGCAAAGGGCAAAGAGCTAAGAGCCAAGAGCAAAGAGCCAAGAGCAAAGAGCCAAGAGCAAAGAGCTAAGGGCTCAACGCAAAGTCGATAAGGCGCGAGCGTCGACCTCTTTGCCCTTTGCCCTT
>QHXG01000649.1:357-2324 GCA_003222845.1 Acidobacteriota bacterium
GTCTTTGGCTCTATTCGGAATTTGATAGTTAGGCTTCGATAATCGTGCTTCAATCATTCATCATCATCCTCCGCGAAGGCTTTGAGTCATTTCTGCTCGTAGCCGTCATCTTTTCTTACTTGAGAAAATCCGGACAACGACAACTGGCGCCTGCCGTCTATTGGGCGATAGCCACCGCTCTGGGCATTAGCGGCGGACTCGGTTACCTGCTTTTCCAAATGCAAACCGGCAATAGCGAATTGATCGAGAGGTACCTTGGCGCCACACTGTCCCAGTTTCTCGGGAATGAATCGCTGCGCGAAGCGATCCTAGGCGTAATAGCGATCGTGATGGTCGGCACGCTCGTGATTTACATGTGGCGCACCGGGCCTAAGCTAAAAGAAAGAATGGAAGAACGCCTGGGCGAAGTTTCCGGACGTCAAACGGGATGGATGGCTTTTGCGGGAGTTTTTCTCTTTACCGTCCTGACGATTAGTCGTGAAGGAATGGAAACCGCGCTGATGCTGCTGCAGGTCCGCAGTCCGCGCCTGATTTGGGGCGCGCTGCTGGGACTCATCGCTGCCGCCAGCATGGCCTGGGCCTGGGCGCGGTTCGGATACTTAATTAACGTGCGCCGTTTCTTTCAAGTCACCGGCATCTTTCTGTTGCTGTTCATGGCCCAGGTGGCCTGCTATTCATTTCATGAGTTCTCGGAAGCAGGACTGTTGCCTAACAGCGATGCGATACACGCGGCCACCGAAAAATTCTCCGGCGATGGAGTCTATGGCCGATGGTTTTCCGTCGCGATGATTGCCGTGTGCGCCATTTGGTTATTGGGAGCGTGGATGTTTGATAGACTCCGCAATCGAGTCGCACCTTCCGCACCGCTAACTCAACTTGGGAATTGAATGGATGGGTCCTTCTCATTCACACCCTGCTTTAGCTGGGTGCCTTGAAGAACCGTTGCCTGATAATTAACCGTTTTAACGGTTTCGAGCGCGCGACGAAACCGTTAAAACGGTTAGGTGGTATTTTCTTCCGCTGCCACCCAGCTAAAGCTGGGTGTGAATGAGAGCTACCTTCATAACCTTGGCCCGCTGACCTCTGGGGTTTTCTACCGGGCTTTACTTTCGGTCGGCGACTTCCCTTCCTTCTGAGTCGACGCCGATTTCTGATCGCTCGAAGCAGGGCCGGTGGCTGAACTTTCTGCGCGCATCAGTCTCACGTTGCCGTTAATGCCGCTAATCGTAATCGGTGCGCCGCCATTTCCGATGCGTGCCGCATAACGCGAACCGTGCTCTTCCTTTTCAACATTCACTTCCGGAATGTCTGATCGCAGGTTGCCGTTCATGCCTCTGGCCGTCAGGTCGGCATTAAGATCCTTTGACAGCCGCAGCTCGATATTCCCATTCACTCCGCTCAGCCGAGCCCCACCATCCCCAAGTTGCTTCATGCCGACCGCAATATTTCCATTGACGCCGCTAATCTGAATCGAAGTCGTAGCCTGTCCCAACTCCACCTTGCCGTTGACTCCGCGCAGTTCCAGCGCGCCCTCAATATCGCCGCTAGACACGCGTCCGTTTACACCGGTCAGTGTCAGCGCAATCTGACGCGGGGCCTTGATCGTTACTTGCTCATTAGAACGATGGCCGAAGAGGTGTTCCCAAAACCCAAGCCGGCGCGATTGCTGGCTACGCACCACCAAGCCGTTCGTCACTTGTTCGATGATGATCTCGCGGCGATTGAGCGCTTCCGGGCCGTTGCCAGTGCGTAGCACGTAGACTTCCGCAGTTTTTGTATCTGACGTTTGAACTTCGACTGAGCCATTAATATCTCTCACTTCGACTCGAGCGCCGGGTTGCAGTTGAAAGCTCTTGCGAATTTCATCACGGGCCTCGCCCTGAGAATCATCGTTGGACATTCCGATCGCCTTACTGAGACCTTGACGGACTCCGCCATTGGTTCGCCAAAGGCCCAGGACAGCCGCT
>QHXG01000650.1 GCA_003222845.1 Acidobacteriota bacterium
CCTCTCCCAAAGGAAGGGCGAATCCACACTTCAGATTCATGCCTTGCTTGTCTCTCCGCCATCGGCTTTACAATCTCACCAGGATAATGAAAATCTAAGCGAACCCGAACGCCGCTTTCATCGTTAGGGTTTCAGAGAGCGCGAGACTTCTAAGAAACCGAAAGGAACCACCCCAATGAGACGTGTACTTTTAGTTGTAGTTCTAATTGTGGCAGCGGCTGTCCTGGGCCTTTGGCGAACAAATGGCGGAGTCCGTCAAGGTCTCAGTCAGGCGATCGGAATGTCCAGCGATGATCCTCAGGGCGAGGCGCGCGATGAAATTCGCAAAAGCTTTCAACTTCAACCCGGCGCTCGAATCGAAGTGAGAGGCATTAATGGCTCAGTCGAAGTTCAAACGTCAGATACAAAGACTGCGGAGATTTACGTGCTGCGAACAGGCTCCAGCCGCGAAGCACTCAATCGTCGCGAGATCACCATTGAGCAAATGACGAACGTGCTGGTGGTGCATGGCGAATCGCGCCGGGTTGGGTTTTGGGAACATCTCTTCGGCCATAGTCCCAATGAACAAGTGACGATCAAAGCTCCACGTCAAATTGCGCTTACACTGACTGGCGTGAACGGACGCGTGTCCAGCAGCGATATTGAGGGAGCGCTGGAGTTGCGGGGAGTCAATGGGAAGGTTGAGTTGGGCCAGGCTACGACTTCGATTCAGATTAGCGGGGTTAATGGAAATATTGTGGTTGGCATGAAGCAACTTGGGGATGGCGGGGCTCGAGTGAGCGGAGTGAATGGGAATATCGAGCTGCGGTTGTCAAAGGATCTGAATGCCGACCTGACTGCCAGAGGCATGAATGGCAACCTGCGATC
>QHXG01000060.1 GCA_003222845.1 Acidobacteriota bacterium
CTTGGTAATTCGCGTTTCATTTCCTTCTGCGCTTCAAGCTCTTCTTTTCGCGTTCATTCAAGTCTCTGGCCGTAATCACTCGTGTTCGCCCAGGTTTGCGAACAAACACGACCACAAGATAGCGGCCTTCGTCGGTGTGGCCAATCGCAAGATACTTTCCCTCTTGAATTCTAGTAATCAACGGGCTATTTTCAAACACTGCTTCCGCTTCATCGATCTCGACATGATGACGAGCAATGTGCTCGATGTTGTCGTCGTCCCATTCGAAATCTAAGGCAGCCATCGGGGTCTTCGACTGTAGGTTGAAGTATAGAAGGTAAGATAGCCATGCTCAAGCTGACCCATAGTCTGCTGAACCACATTCTGGCCCATGCGCGTGAGGATGCCCCTCAGGAATGCTGCGGCCTAATCGGCGGCGCTGCCACTGGAAAAGCGACAAGCGTTTATCGAACGCGAAACGTTGCTGCAACTCCACTGGTGACGTACGAAGCCGCTCCTGAAGATCTCTTCGCCGCCCAGCGCGCGATGCGAGCACGCAGTGAGGAGCTAATCGCGATTTATCACTCGCATCCGCGCTCAAAAGATCCCAAGCCTTCGGATACAGATGTGCGGCTTGCCTACTATCCATCGGCGGTTTACCTTATTGTTGGACTTGGAAGTGAAGAGCCTTGCATGCGGGCGTTTCGCATTTCGGAACGCGCAGGAAGCTGGGAAGCCGCGGAATTCGAAATCGTCGCTGATTCCGATCAGTGAACCAAACTGTCGAGGCTCTCGTAAACCCTGTTATGGAGCCGAAGCGTAGTAAGTACGACACAAATCCGCTCGACGAGAACGTCGCGGAGCGCGCGCAGGAATCGTGGGGGCATACTAGTTCGCAAACTGGCGGCTCACCGACGGAAAATATGGGCGGCGGCGCGACTCGGAACATTGGCCGCTCCGACGACACGGTCCAAGGTTACTCTGAGAGCGAAGCACCGACACGCCGCATCGACGACAGCCTCGGCACTTCTTATCCATCCATATTCGTACCGCCCACTTCGCGACCCTCGGCGACTTATCAACCGCCGCGCGTTCCGGTCTCGAATATCTACCAGCCGCCACCAGCGCCACCTCCGAACATTTACCAGCCTCCACCGGTGCCGGTGAGCTACAAACCTGGATCGAATAAGGTAAGCGGTCTGGGCATTCCTGAGAAGTGGGCGGTCCTTCTTCCCTATCTCCCGTTTTACCTCGCGATGGTCGTCGCCATTGTCGAACTGTTACTCGTACCACGCACTGAAACCCGCGTACGTTTTCATGCGGCGCAGGCGTTAACGCTGCAAATCGGAATTACCGCGGTAAGCACTTTGCTCACAGTGGGCGGAGTTTTATCAGGCAGATGGACCGGCACGGGCTTGTTCTCGTTAGCAACGACTGTGTTTCTAATTATCTCAATGATCCGCGTTTGGAAGGGAAACCCTCATCACATTCCTTTGCTGGACGAACCCAGAAAGTGGCTCGATGAAAAGATCAAGCCCCGCAAATGAGATGGCGAAAAAGCGGCTTTGCATGAACGAAATCGGGGCTTGAATGAACGAAATCGAAGCACCATGCGCGGAGAATCGGTGTGGTCGAAAGCTTTCGTGGAGTTCGTATCTTGAAGTCAGAGCGGTGTGAAACTGCCGACAGGGACTCTCGGATACCGTGCATCGGTCGAGTGGCACTCTGCTTGATTGTGCTTATCGGGGCAAACGGGTTCCATTGTGCTCATCAAAGGTAAACCAAAGCTATCGACACGGTTTGGATTCGAGGAGGAGTTATTAAAATGAGAGCATTTAGACTTAGACGCAATATGAGTTGGGTGTCGTTTCTGATGGCCATAGCCATCGTTTCGACCCCTCTAACGTCCTTTGCGCAAACAAAGATCGCTTATCACAGCAACAGGTTTAAGCCGGCTGACGATGTGAGGTTGGGGCGACAGGCGGCAGCCGAGGCCGAACAGCAGTTTCCGCTACTGCGCGACGCGGAAGTTACCGCTTATGTCGAGAGTGTGGGACAACGACTGGTAGCTTCGATCCCGCCCGAGTTTCGACATCCGGAGTTTCGTTTTTACTTTAAGGTGATCAATGCGCGTGACATCAACGCCTTCGCCTTGCCGGGCGGGCCGATGTACGTTAATCGCGGCATGATTGAAGCCGCGCGCACCGAAGGCGAAATGGCGGGCGTGATGGCGCACGAGTTGAGTCACGTTGCCTTGCGTCACGGCACCGCGCAAGCGACGAAGGCTCAGAAATACGCGGTCGGCGCCGGAGTCGCCGGTATTCTGGGAACAATTCTAGGCGGCCCGGCAGTGGGCCAGTTGGCTCAGCTTCCTATCGGCGCATACTTCCTGAAGTACAGCCGCGAATACGAAACCGAAGCCGATCTTCTTGGCGCGCGTATTATGGCGAATGCCGGCTACGATCCGCGCGATCTCGCCAACATGTTTCGCACGATTGAAGCGCAAGGTGGCGGGGGCGGCGGTTGGTTCAGCGATCATCCAAGTCCGGCAAACCGTTACGCGCGCATCAATCAGGAAGCGCAGTATCTGCCGGTTCAGAATCGCATTGCGGATACTCGCGAGTTCTTCGCGATCAAAGAACGCCTGCGAGGTTATCCGCGCGCGCAAACGATGGCCGACATCCAGCGCAGCGGCAGACGTTATCCTGATCAGGGAACTGAGTACCCAACCGGGGATCGAACAAACTATCCAAACACGCCTCTGGGCCGCGTCGATTATCCTTCGTCGCGGTATCGCTCCTACTCTGAGTTCGGCATGGTGCGCTTGAGCGTTCCTGATAATTGGCGTGAAATCTCTGAACAGGATTCCGTCTGGTTCGCGCCGCAGGGCGCTTATGGCTCATCAGGCAATGGCCAATCGGTTTTCACGCACGGCGTAAATGTCGGTGTAATGCAAACGCGCAGCCGTAATTTGCAGCAGGCCACGAATGAATATGTTAGTCAGTTGCAGCAGGGTAACAATAATCTGCGCTCGCGCAGCGGTTATCAACGGACATACATCGACGGGCGCAATGCCTTGTCGATTAGCATGACTAATATCAACGAAGGCACTGGGCGTTCGGAAGTGGTAAATCTGGTCACGACGCAAACGAACAATGGCGAATTGTTGTTTGTGATTGCGGTCAGCCCGGAAAGCGATTACTCCAATTATCAGAACGTGTTTCAGAATGTGTTGCGCTCGATCCGCTTAAGCGAGTGAGGTTGCCTTGACACTGCAGATTTCGCTCCCTATAGTCTCTAATTTCGCGCTGAGAAGAGTCGGCTGACTTTTTCAGCACTAGATGGAAATCAACGGAGTAGTTACGGAATGCCAAATCATAAGTCAGCAGAAAAGCGCGTGCGGCAGAGCGAGCGCCGCCGTTTAGTAAATCGCAGCAATCGGACTCGCTTGCGTACTTCAATCAAGCAGCTTCGTGCGGCCCTCAGCAGTGGCGATTCTAAAGAGGCCGGTTCGTTATTGCCAAAGACCGTTTCCGAGATCGACAAAGCCGTGCAGAAAGGCGTGCTGCATCGTAATGCTGCCGGAAGACAGAAGGCGCGCCTGACGGCTCGAGTCAATCAGGCAGCCGCGAAGTAGAGTCAGTACCATCCGCGGTAGCGGGTGGGTTAGACTTCGCCGGAGATTTCCAACAATTGAGGCGGATCGTTCTTCGATCCGCCTCAGTTCTTTTTTGCCTGGTTTTAACCCGTTTGATATCTAACTCATTAATTCACACACGAGCATCTCGACCTGCATACGCGGCGTGCCTTTGGAAGTTTTTATTGCCAGGTCAGTCTGCGCGACGCGTCGAATCGTTCGCGCCAACCCTTCGGAGTCGACTCGGTTCAGCATCGCGAGGTAATCGCGCTGTTTGAATGGCGGCATGCGAACCTCGCTGAAAATCTCAGCGGGTGAGGCCCCCTGCGATAGCAGCGCTTTCGCTAGAGCCATTCGCCGGTAAGTGCCGGCAATCAGGCCAATCAGCAAGAGCGGCTCTACGCCATCGTCAAGCAAGTCCTTCAAAGTCTTCAGCGCGCCTCTTCGGTTGCGGGAGAGAATGTGGTCGCTCAGCTCCCAGTTCATGTGCTCGCGCGAACGTCCGACCAGGCTCTCAACCAACTCCGTCGTGATTCGACCCGACGGCAAGGCGGCGGCAGCCAGCTTATTCAATTCGTTTGCCAGGGTATGCAGATCGCTGGTCACAGTTTCCAGAATACGTTGCAATGCCTGCGGCTCAATCTCGGCGGTTAGACCCTTTAGATAGGATCGAATCCATGCCTGGAGTTCGCTTAGTTTCAATGGTTGAAACTCAAATGCCGCCCCGGCCAACAGCAGTCTTGCGAGCTTCTTGCGCTTATCGATGTCTTCAGTGATGAATATAACCACCGAAGTTTCTACGGGACGATTTACATAGTTAAGGAGGACCTCTTCGTCGGCTTCTTTGAGTTTGCTGAGATTCTTGATGCGCACAATGCGACGCTGGGACATCATCGGCAGTTGTTCCGCCGCGGCGATCGCATCTCGGGCATCGTCGCTGGTAAGATTGAACGTGGAATCGTTGAATTCGCGCAGCAGCGTGCCGCTCATAGCCTGATCCGCAATCAAGCGCGCGGCTTCATCGCGCAAATAAGTCTCCGGCCCGAAAAGAAAATAAACGGGTTCGATTTGACCTTTGTTCAGGGCTTGCGTGAGATCTTTTGAAGTGCGAACTGGCATGTGTCACTTTGGAGTGCGCCGGCAGAGCGCAGCGGCGACGGCGCTTTGGATTGGCCGTCACAAATTAACTTCATTGAAATCCAAAGCGCCGTCGCCGCTGCGCTCTGCCGGCGCACTCCATATCTATTCCTTAACTCCGAACCCGTTAATCAGCGTCGAGACGATCGACTCGGCAAAGCTCCGCGCGATGCGCATCACGGCCGGATCCTCTTCATTAAAAAAGTTGCGCGGATCGTTGGCGAATTCAAACTCGCCACGAAAAACAAAATTCTGGTTGTCGTAAAGCACGCGGTTATCGTGCTGGTCGCGCACGGTCACCGCGGCCGTGATCGTCACTTCAAAAATCCGAGCGCGCCCTTTGTCATCCAACAGAACGCCTCCGAAACCGAAATTCTTGACCACGCCGTCAATCACCGCATCGGCCCCTTCGCGTTCGCTCTGCACGCGCAAGCCGTGTCCGCGGTGAATCAGATCGTTCATCACCGCTTCCGTAAAGCGATGCTCGATCTTGAAGCGCAGCGCCATGTTCTGAAACGCCGGCACGGCGACGGTCTTGATATGCTCGGGCAGTTGGCTCTTCGTCACCGGCTTGTAGCATTCCGTAAAGCCGCTAACCGACAGCAGCGATACGACAAAGGAGGCTGCACGTAAATACTTCTTCATCGGAAACCTCGTAACGGAGAAATGTTGATAATACGTCACCGGTCATGCTATACGAAAGCGGCCCCAGCATCGGGTACTGGTGCAATTTGATGTGGCACGCGCATCTGGCGCGTGTCTTCACGGGCGGGACGCCCGTGCCACTCTTTCAAACTGCACTAGTACTCAGCATCGGGAGGAGAACGATACTAAATGGCGATGCCCATACCAATTGGCCCGACTCTATCGCGCATCGGGCAGATTTTCGTTAACGTTAAAGACCTTGATCGCGCGATCTCTTTTTATCGCGACACGTTGGGAATGCAGTTTCTTTTCCAGGCGCCGCCGAACATGGCGTTTTTCGACTGTGGCGGGATTCGTATTATGCTGGGAATTGCGGACCGGCCTGATCTCGATCATCCGGCGTCGATCATCTACTACCAGGTCGATGATATCGAGAAGATTTATGAAACCCTGAAGGCGCGCGGAGTCGAGTTCATAGTTAAGCCGCATCTGGTCGCACCCATGCCTACCTACGACTTGTGGCTTGCAGACTTCAAAGATTCTGAAGGCAACATCCTGGCATTGATGAGCGAAGTGCCGCGAAAAGTCGCTTGAGTCTTACAGAGACCATGGTTGCGATCAAGTTGAATTTGCAGAGGATTGTCTCCCAACTCGCGAAGTATTACGGCCAGCCGGGGGCCCCGATTACCACCGATCCTTTTGAGCTGATTCTGCTGGAGAGTATTGCTTATCTCGTCAGCGATGAGCGCCGCGAAGAAGCGTTCGCGATGTTGCGCAAATACGCGGGCACAAGACCCCACGAGATCCTCGCCGCTTCGCACGATGACATCTTAAAAGCTACCAGGCTGGGCGGTATGCATCCGGAGCAACGTGTTTCTCGTCTACGTGAGATCGCCTTGATTGCCATGAACGAGTTTGAGGGTGATCTGAAACCGGCTTTGAGACTACCACTGCCAAAAGCAAAACAAACGTTGCGAAAATTTCCGAGTATCGGCGAGCCGAGCGCGGAAAAGATTTTGCTCTTCACGCGCAGCTACCCGATCCTGGGCTTGGATTCGAATGGCTTGCGGGTGCTCGTGCGTCTAGGCTTTGGCGAAGAGAAGAAAAACTATTCGGCGACTTATCGATCTGTTCAGGAAGCAATCAACGATCAACTAAAAGAGGACTACGGCTGGCTAATCAACGCACACGTGCTTTTGCGACAACATGGAAAAGAATTGTGCAAGACGAATCGGCCATTGTGCGAGAAGTGTCCGCTGAGGAAGAGTTGTGCTTATTTTCAGAGAACGTTCGTGTCAGTACCGCGAGCGGTAGCGACCGGATCATGAGACGACGTCAAGAAGAACAACTAGCGTCGTACGTTAATCCAAGGCAAATGGTAGGTTCCGGTCGCTACCGCTCGCGGTTCGGAAACTGACGTGCTACGACCAAACTCAATCCCATGATCAAATAGAAGATCATCACCACCTCCGAATCCCCCCAGTTGTAATGGACCACGCCGCTGAGCATGAAACCCACCAGTCCGCCGAGCGCGCCTAAGATAATTCCTTTCTCGATCCAATTATCGTTTGGTACTTTACGGCGTGTGCGCCAGAGCGTTCTCGCGTACAGGTACATGAGAACCAGCCAGGCGATCAGTGTTGGAACGCCACGCTCGAGGGCAATCTGCAAATAATCTGAATGCATGTGGCCCATTGGTATGCGGCCGTTCTCGAACAATCCCCATTCGCGCCAATGCGCTTTGATCGAATCCATACCGACACCGATCAGCAGATGTCGCGGATTACTGACTAATAATTGCAGGCCTTCTTTTTGCACTGTCTCACGCCAGCGGATCGAATCGTCTTTTTGATCGAGAAATCCGACCTGTCGCTTTTGATGAAGCACGAACAGGCCGGCCGCAATCAACGGCAAGGCGCAGACGCCAACCACGATCAGCGCGCGACGACTGAGGCCCAGGAACGCAATCAGCACTGTTGAGACCAGCAGCGCCCCCCACGAGGCGCGCATGACCGTCAGCAGCAACGCACCGCACATGCCGACAATCGCCAAGGCCAGCAACGCTCCAATCTTAGTTCGCTTATGCGGCAAGGCGACAAAAAGTCCCAGGCCCAGCGAGGCAATCAATTGCAAAGCTTCGCCATAAGTCGTCCAGTGATCGTAAAAGCCGGTCGCCCGCCAATCTCGTCCGTGCGTCCAGCGTTGAATTCCCAGCTGCTCTTCCGGCGTCGCGCCAGGAAGCAAGTTTCCGCGCGGCACTTGCAAGACTGGGATCCACTCCACGCGGTAGATCTTGATCTTTGCCGGAGATTCGCTTGCCGGTCGATCGAGAGCGGCCACCAAATCATTAATGCTGCGCAGCGTGTGTCCATCGACTTCTTGTAGAGTATCGCCACCAAGAATCGGCATGGGCAAAATCTTCTCGCGAGATACCAGCCGCGCTGCGCTCAGTGGACTGTCAGAGCGAACTTCATAAACCTTGACGCCACGCCCCAGCGTGAACTGGCCAAACGTGTAGAGCACATTAACCGCGCAGGCAGCGATCAAAACCACGGTCAAAGCACGCAAGACATACGCTGGCCGAACATTTTCCGCGAACAGATAAACGATTGTGAAGAGACTGGCGGCGCGCAGCTTGCCGATGGAAATCATCGGCTCGTAAGAAAGAAAAGAAGAGATGCCCGTGAGAATGAAGAAGCCCAGCAACGCGTAATCAAGCGGCGTGCGATGAAGTCCTGGCCTTGGCCAAACGAAAAGCCGCAGAGCCCAGAACAGCAATCCGATCAGCCAGGCGGTCTGGGTCGCGGCAATTGAGTTTGGCGCCGCGATGACAAACAGAAACAGCGTCGCGAGAATGCCGCGGTCGAGCCAAAGACCAAGCGGCCCAGGCGCATTCTCCTCAGATTCTCTGTTTTGTCTCACCGCCAAATTTTTTCGATTCGCCGTAGCGAGCATTTTTCACCACAGAGACACAGAGCTTTCACAGAGAACCGAGAAAAACTCTGTGGTCCTCTATGGCGCCTCCGTGTCTCTGTGGTGAACTGCCCTCTCATTACCAGCCCGTTGAGTTTACATGTGTTCGGAAATGTTTAGAATCACGAACAAGCTCGGATTATATTCGACGTTTGGCGGAAACCTATCATGAGAAGATCGATTTGTCCTTTGGCGCTGCTCTTAGTAATTCTTCCCACCAGCGCGCTCGCGCAGGTCAAGACTGTTGCCCAGTACATCGCTGATCTTAAGGCAATCACCGATCGCGCGGACATCAAAGCCGCGAACGATTACATCGATCGCAATCACGAAAGCATTCTGCATGAATGGATCGCTATTACTGAAATCAACGCGCCGTCGGGGCACGAACAACAACGCGCGAAATACATCGAGAGTCTGCTTCGCAAGTATCATCTCGACGATGTTCATTATGATTCGGCCCGAAACCTGATCGCGGTTCGCAAAGGGACCGGCGGTGGGCCGATGATTGTTTTTGACGCGCACATGGACACGGTTTTTCAACCGGGCTTGCAAATCAAAGCTACGATCCGTGACGGCAAAGTCTACGCACCCGGCATTGGCGACGACACCCGCAACGTCGAGGCGTTGCTGACGACGATTCGCGCCTTGAATGAAGCGAAAATTAAGACGAAAGGCGATCTGGTGTTCGTCTTCACGGTCGAGGAAGAAACCACATTCAGAGGCGTGAAAACTTACGTCAATGAAAATAAGTCGAAGATAAATCACTACATCGCGCTCGACGGCGGTTATGAAGGATTCACTTACGCCGGCATTGGCATCAACTGGTATCGGCATCACTTCATCGGGCCCGGCGGCCACACGCGCTCGCGCACGCCGCCTTACTCGGCGACGCTGCCGCTGGCGCGGGCAATCGAACGCATCTATCAATTGCAAGTGCCTGCCCTACCGTCGTCGAATCTGAACATTGGCATGCTGGGCGGCTCGGAAGTAGTAAATGCGAAAGCGTCCGATGCCTGGTTCACGGTCGACCTGCGCTCCACCAGTAACGAAGTGATTGCCGATCTGGAAAAGCAGATCAAGACGATTCTGGATGACGAAGCCGCGCGCGTCGGGATGAAAGTTAAAACCGACGTGATCTCAACGTCTCCCGCGGCCATGATTCCCGGCCACCGCGAATCTTACCTGGTGCGTATGTCGGAAGCCGTGCATCGCGTGATGGGTTTCGATCCGCCAATCACAAATTCAGGTTCAAACAATTCCAGCGCGGCCTTGCTGGCAGGCATCTCTTCGATCTCGACCGGCGCCGGTCCCTGCGATGGCGCCCATAGCCTGGCGGAGAACTGCGAAATCGAGCCGCTTTATCAAGGGATAAAAAAGGTTCTGTTGCTGGAGGTTGCCCTAACGGGACTGCACTAGCGAGCGATTGACATGCTGTAATCTCACTCGTTACAGTTCCATCGCGATTTCTGTGATCAAGACATTTCGCCACAAAGGTTTGAAAGAGTTCTTTGAGACTGGGAAGTCGCGCGCAGTTGCTTCAGAGTTAATGAAGCGTCTTCGTATCCAGCTCGACTACTTGAATCGCGCAAAGCATGTCACGGATATGAACATCCCCGGTTTTCGTTTGCACGAATTGAAGGGGCAGCGGCGTGGGACCTGGAGTATTACGGTGAGCGGAAACCAGCGCATCACATTCGCATTCGCAGACGGTAATGCCTACGATGTGGATTTGGAAGACTATCACTAGGAGTTGTTTATGCTGAATAACCGAAGGCGCAGACCTACACATCCTGGAGAAGTGCTTCGCGAGATCGTGCTGCCTGAAACCGGTATGACCCAGGGCGAATTTGCCAAGCGATTAGGCGTGTCGAGACGGACAGTGAACGAATTGTTAAGGGAGCGTCGTCCTGTTACGGTTGACATGGCCCACCGGCTGGCGCGCGCCCTGAAGACATCCCCGGATGTCTGGTTGGGACTGCAACAAGACGTGGACGTTTGGGATATGCTGCAACGACATCAACATCATTACGAAAAGATTAAAGCGATTCGCCCCAGGAAAGCAGCTTAAAATAAATCTGCAAATCAATCACCGCCGGATTTTTCCTTCAGTTGTCAGATTCCTCCGATCGGCAAAATGCCTGTGTCCGAGTCGTTGTCCACCACGTCGTTGGTGTGAGCAAATAAAACCACCAAACCTTTTCAGAAAGGAACAGCTAAGAACCAATGAATGTCACTCATCTCGAATGCGCCGCGTGTGGGCTCAGACACGAGGCACGAAGGTTGCACAACCTTTGCGCCGAATGCGGAAAGCCGCTGTTGGTTCGATATGATCTGAAACGCGCAGCGGCTTCTTTGATGAGAGAAAGTTTGCCAGGGCGAGGTCCTGATCTATGGCGTTATCGAGAAGTGCTGCCGGTCGAGAACGACGAGAACATTGTTACGCTCGGCGAAGGATT
>QHXG01000061.1 GCA_003222845.1 Acidobacteriota bacterium
GTTTGCTCCGCCATCCGTCGAGCTATAGACTCCGATGTCCGTTCCGGCATACAAGACGTTTGAGTTGGCGGGATCGATCACCAGCGCGTTGATCGGTATGCTGGGAATACCGTTACCGGACGCACTCCAGATCGGCGCCGCCGGTGAAGTGCCCGAAGCCGCAACCAGATTCGTGATTTTCCAGATGCCCTGGCCCGCGGGAGCATAAAACGAAAACGCTACATAGGCCACATTCTTGTTATTCGGGTCGATCACAGCGCGGCCTACAAACTTATTCGTGCTTCCATTTGGATTTGCGGGGAACGACGCGTTGGTTATATTGACGAGAGTCGACGAACCGGTAGAAGTCGCCCATATCTGGCCGCTCCCCAAACCAACCATGCGAACGTTGTCACCCTGCGGCCAAATCGCCATCGTACTTATGGGACATGGAGCACCCAGGCCGCCACACATCGCGGAACTGATCGGCGCCTGGCTCGCGACCGTCATGGTGTCACCTCGATCGGTCGATCGATAAAGACGATCAGTGCCGAAATACAGAGTGTTCGGCGCTCCCGGGCCCAGGGCCATCGGAGCATAGAACAGCACGTTATCATTTATGTTTATGCCGTTCTGAAGATAGTTAGCCGTTCCATCGCATGCTGTCCCCAAGTCATTCGAGCCCCCGAAAGCTCCGCGCGTGGGCCATGAATCCTTGCTGGGCAGACATACAGTGTTGATGATTCGATCAAAGCCAATCTGCTCACCTGAAGAATTAAAGAATGTGTGGTACATCGTGACGTTGGTCGTATTGGTAGCGCTCTGATCGATAAGCGCGTAACCACCATCGCCGCCTTCAGCGTTTCGCCAATTGCCGGACGAAGTCTGCTGGTACTCAGTTCCATTGTCCTGCGTGCCGCCGATCATCAGGTTCCGGTCGAGCGGATGCACTGCGATACCTTGAAACTGAAGAGTATTCAACGAAGCCCTATTAAGATTTGTCCACGCGCTGCCGGCATTACCGCTCGAAGATCGCTTCCACACGCCACCATCGTTTCCGGTGAAGATCGTGGTGCCCGCTCCATCGTAAGCGAGCGCGTGCGAATCGGCATGAAGGCCATTGTCGTCCCGAGAAAACGACAAGCCGCCATTGGTAGACTTCTTCATTCCATCAGAGCAGCTACTACGTGCGTTCCCCCCAAGATAAATCTCATTAGGATCGTTTGGATTAACCGCGATTGGCATGTCGTAGTCGCACTGTCCATCGCAGAAGCCGCCGCCGCCGGTAAGTTGAGTCGACCACGTCGCGCTGAGATTAAAGGGATCGATTTGCTTGCGCACTGCTCCGCTTCCCCCAGACGTGCATCCTGGAGTAGACGACGGCGTTTCGCTCGTAGCCGCATAAGCGGTAACTATTGTGGCTACTTTGTTGATTGCCAGTTGCGTGCGCACTCCCGTCGCCGTCGACAACACCTGTGCAAACGTCGGCGTGGCGGCGAGTGCGTTCGTCGTTCGATAGATGCCGCCGTTAGTGTCATTAACGGTCGGTCCAATCACCGTGACCAAAAGGTTGTTGGCATTTCCCGGTTCCATGACGATCTCGGGAGTGTCGACATTTCCCGTTCCGGGACTGTCGGGACTATTGTCAGTTGTGACGATCAGTTTCTGAAACGTGACCGAACTCGCGTCAGAAGTTGCGTTTGTCGAACGAAATAATCCTCGAATCGCGATGTTTGGCACTAAGCCAAGAGAGTTTGCTCCACTGCCGGAAATTCCCCGGCCCGTCGAGACGAAAATCGTCGCTGCGTTCGTAGGATCGACGACAATCTTGGTGATGCCTCGGCCGGTGAAGATATTGTAGGTCCGCGCGCCACTGCCGCTGCCGGTTGTGATCGATGGATTGATCGGGCCGACCAGCGTCGGCGCCGTGTCCACGTTATCAATGCGATATAGGCCGACACCAAAGAAGCAATCGCCGCAGGCGTTGAACTCACCCGTGCCGACGTACAACTTCGTCGGATCTGAAGGCGCGAGAGCCAGCGCGCCAACCGCCATCGTCTGCGCGTCGTCAAAGATCGAAGTCCAGGTGGTGCCGCCATCGAGCGACCGCCACACTCCCCCCTGCGCTGTTCCCAAGTAAACTTTGCTGGCATTGGTCGGATCCACCGCAATCGATGTGACCCGGCCGGTCACCGCTATATTGGCATTGTTCAAAGCCTGTCCATTGGGAATCGTGACCGGCCCAATTGCAGCCCATGCCGCATCCACTCCCTCCGGGGGCGGCGCTCCGCCATTAAGTATCGACTCGATCAGACGACCCTTCTCCTGACGCTCCATTTGCTCGATGGCGCGTCCGCGAGCGCCTGGGTCGAATGGCCGGCCCGGCTCGATTCCTCGTCGACGCGCAACATACTCATCGCGCAAGCGCAGATACGTTTCCCGGTCAATCTTCCTGCCAATCTTCCCCAGGTCGGCGTCGACACCTGCCTCGTCGTCGCTCTGACTCTGGCCCGTCGGCGTTGCTTGTTCCGACGCCGACTCATCTGAAGCCGCGGCGGCTGGTAAACCTCTACTATCGCTGGCTGCCGATGAGCCAAAGCCACCGAGCAGGGAAAGTGTTAAGAGACCAAGTACGAGGCTGATTACAATCGTCGTGGGTTTCATTCGAGGTTCCTTTTCTTGAAGACTCGTCACCGGCAGCGCGAACATCGGGGCAAGGCTGTGAGACTAGAAGGCTTCACGCTGATGCTGAAAATGTCTGAGGCCATGTTAGAATGTATTATTCGATATGACGATTGTCAATTCAGTGAAGATTGGGAGATTTCCGGCCGCCCTCATTCTTATCTCTTGCGGGTTACTGTTCTTGCACAACAGTCTTACCGATGTCGCGAGATCTCAGACAGAGATGGAAATCCTGAATTCGCCTTTGCAGCGAACACCTTCATCGAGCAACAAGCAATACAGTTGTCTTCCCAAAGATGTCCACGCCGATGAAACGGTCAGCTTTGGTTTCAAAGGAAGACCGGCGGTCACGGTTCAAAACAAGTTGACCGAAATGAAAGCGCGTTGTCGGAAAGGAAGGCTGGTGGATTCCAAGGACCGGGAGATTCGTTTCTTTCATCTCTCTTGCTGGGGCAATCCGCCGGAAAACTATCAGGAAATTCGCCGGCGCGAAACTGCCGAACTAGCCAAACTCAAAAAGCGTTACACGGTAATCGAGTTTGGATGCAATCCGATGATTCAATAGCGCCGTGTCAGTACCGCGAGCGGTAGCGACCGGATCATTTTCCATTTGTCATTTTTTATTTTTCATTTTGACATTTGGGTCGTTGGTTCACGGTTTAGAGTTCAAGCTTTAGCTTGCGTTTTTCGTAAGCATCAACCTAAAGGTTGAACTCTGAACATCTGTTGAACGAGAGACCAATGGCAAATGAAAAATGTCAAATGACAAATGGAAAATGATCGGGGGTTTACCGGCCCGGCCACCCAATCTTCTCCGTCCCAAAGGTCCCGATGCCATTAAGTCTAAACGCAAACACAACTCGATTCTCATTTCTCAAGCCCACATTAAACGTAAAGTCCTGCGCCGTGATTGCGCAGCACTTCCACGTATAGCCGATGGTCGCGGTTGAGCTGATCAGCGCGCGGTTGCTGCCCGCGAAGGGATGTTTCTGAAAATCGAAGAACAACGAAAGGCCGCCGAACAGACCTCTTTGGCGATTGCCGAGAAATAGCGACGGGCTCCATTGCGAGCCGCGCAAGGTGCCCGGCTCTTTGCCACGCGCATCGGCAAACTTGCTCAGCGACGGCACCAGGGCGACGGCGCGAGCGTAATAAAAGGTCGAAAACGCCTCGAGCAGCGCCCGCCGCAATCCAAACGTTGCGGCCATCGCCCGCAGTCCGCCACCGTGGGTATCGATATCGCTGCGAAAGTCGGCGTACAGGTTGTCCGTCGGTCGATAGCGCACATTGATATTCAGCGGCGACCAGCGGCGCGGCACCGCTCCATAACTGAACCCTGAAAACGTATCGATGGGATAGAACTGATTGCGTTGGCCTGGAACCAGCGCGCCGCCAAAATAAGGATCAAAAAAATATTTACCGCGAATCGTGATCGTCAGGGCCTCGTATGGTTGAACGGCCAGCGACGATTTCTTTTCGCGAGCCGCGCGCGCGCCCTTCTTACCGACCGTCTCGTTAAATCGTCTGGTGAAAAACCGGTTCGAAATTCCGTATTCGATCTCATTCGTGTCGGCAATCGCATCGAGATAATCAAATCGAAGGATCCGCGCAAAGTTGTCGATGCCCGCGATGCGCCGATAGATCACATAAGGTTCGATCACGTGACGGAACCACACCGATCCGTCGCCACGGCGAAAATTTCGCGCCAACGCCGGCGGCCGCAGATCCAGCTCGAACTCGCCATAGCCTCGCACCACGTCGCGCGCAGTAACCAGACGCGTGGCCGGATCTATTGAATTTGAATAGTAAGTGGCGCGCACGCCCCCCGTCGCTGTCAATGACCAACCGGCGAAACTCAGCGGCAACTCTACGTTCGGATGCAGATCGAAGCGCTGCACAATCGAAGGCGTAATGATCGGCTCGCGGCCCGCCTCCGCCAGAAACGTCGTGTGGTCACTGGTAGTCTCTTTGCGACTGACGCCCTCGGCGCTGCTCTCAAACGAATAATAGAGCGGAACTTTCTTGAACCAGGGAAATGCTGAGGGGCGCCGATCGAGCGAGATACTTGGCAATTCGCGAATACGCATCTGCGAATTTTGCAGCGAAGTCGCCTGCGAGTTCATGCGGAAGTTGAAACTGTAAGCGTGGTAGTCCTTGTTCACGAAAACCTGCGAGCGCTCTTCGGGCGAAATCGCCTGCTGAATCGAATCCGAAAAGATTTGCCGAAAAGCCAGATTCGAAGTGATGTTGACGTCGGCCGCGGCCAGAAATCCATTGGGAAAGTAATGCACGGCGTCGACATAAAAACTCGAGCCGCCCTGATCGGGATGCTGCGCATCTTTCTTTGGTCCGAAGATTCGATCCTTTACGGCGTAAAAGCCCATGTTGAAAAACGAACGCGAGTTCGCGCGCGTGCGCAGGTCACCGCCTAGCCCGAGGCCGCGCTTCGAAAACAGATCGCCACGCAAAGTGAAGTCGGCGGATCGGCCGAGGGTCAAATAGTAAGCTTCGGAAATGCGGAACCCTTTTTGACCCGAGCCACCGAAGGTTGGCGTCAAGAATCCGGAATCGCGATCGCGATTTTTTAGCGACAGCGAAGCATAGGGCAAATAAATGATCGGGACCTTCTTGATGCGAAATGTTGGTGACGAAAGCCGGGCCCGATCGCCGGTTTTGATTCTCGCCTTCCTGGCGTGAAAGCTCCACTTCGGCACTTCGTCCTCACAAGCGGTAATCTGGCCATTCGTAACCACGATGGTATCGAGGCTGATTTTCTCAACCCGATCGGCGATGAAATACATGCGCGTGCCGTCATTGGTTTGATTTGTATAGCCGGTCGAGTTGACGAAGAAACCGGTCTTGGTCTTGTAGTTCCACTCCGCGTGACTGCCGGTGATGCGTTGCTGATCGCCTTGATCGAAGACGACGTTGCCATCGGCGACTATCTGGTTGGTCTCCTCGTACACAGTCACTTTATCGGCTTGCAAACGATACGTGCCGATCCGCGCGTCAACGTTGCCTTCGTTAACGGCGACTATTGCCCCTTTCGTCCCCGAGACTGTTTTCCTATTCGCGTCCACCGTTAAGGTGTCGCCTGGCTGAATCCCCGGTAATTTAGCCGACGAAGGCAGCCGCACCGGCTGGTCCTGTTGCAGCGGATTTACATTCGGTGTGTCGGTAATTGGATTCTCGACCTTGCGCTCGACAGGGTTCTGTTGCGCGTAACTGAAGGGAGCGAGCACGCATGCGAGCGCACATGCGAACAGCACGCATGGCGCTTTAAATTTGATCGCTGTTCCTGATTTTCCCTCTCCCTTTGGGAGAGGGCTAGGGTGAGGGCGTAGTAGCAAGCTCAACGCGTTCTTTATTTCTCCTTTCACCGAAGCGCACCCGAGAACAAAAGAGATGACTCTTTTTCATCGGTCCTCAGCTTAGGCCCTCACCCCAACCCTCTCCCAAAGGGAGAGGGAGAAAGCTCGAAAGCTGCTGACCTCCGCGTCAAGCTATGATCATCGCGCTTTCTGCGAATGCGCCGATGCTAACACGCGCGCGCGACGAGGGCCAAGCAGGTTAACTTCATCAAATCTCTCGAAGTGAATTACACTGCTGATTGAATATCTCGATGGTAAAGGAACACTCGACTCCGCTAATCATCACCCGAGTACTCGATCAGGGGCGCGACATTCGCTCGTTCGATCTGATGCCCTTCGATGCTAATAATGCGCGCGCCGTCGACTTCATCCCGGGTCAGGTTGCGATTCTGCGCGTGAACCAGGAAGAGCCGGCCTACTTCGCATTCGCCAGCGCGCCGGAAGATCGTGAACTTGAGATCCTGGTCAAGCGAACAGCCGGCGTGAGCAGCGCGATTTTTGATAAGCACCCAGGTAACCGTATTGATTTGCTGGGCGTGGCTGGGCAAGGCTTTGATTTGGATCGGCAGCGCGGACAAGACTTAGTTTTCGTTGCGATGGGAACCGGCGTCGCGCCTTTGCGTTCGGCGTTACGCCACGTACTGAGCCGCCAAACGGATTTTGGCCAACTGGTCGTGCTTTACGGCGCGCGCACGCCTGAAGACTTCTGTTATCGCGATGAGACTCAAGGCTGGAAAAACGCGGGCGTCGTATTACGACAAGTGATCTCCCAGCCCGACGGCCACGATTGGTCCGGCCCGACAGGCTACGTTCAATCGTTACTCGATCATGTCTTACCTACTTTGAAATCTCCGGTTGCTCTGATCTGCGGCTCCCGCGAGATGATCGAGCAGACCCAAGATCGTTTGCAGCAGATGGGCTTCGCGCCGGACGCAATTCTCACGAACTATTAGCTAACATTGAGCAAAGCGATACTATCGGCTTCAGCCGCCTGGAGATTCAATTTCAACCTAACACCACGGCCTCTCCGTGAAAGCGATACCACCGGCTTCAGCCGCGTGGTCCTTCAACCTCAACCTAACTGGGTCGCAGAAAGATGGTGTCCTCGAGAGAGGTTGCTGAAGAACTCTCTCCCCCTGGGAGAGGGCTGGGGTGAGGGGCGAAGCTAGCGCGAAGAGAAACCTCGTCGATCACCCGGTCGCTACCGCTCGCGGTACTGACCTAACTGACCCGGACGCTACCGAGTCAGTACCGCGAGCGGTAGCGACCGGGTCGTCGATGGGGTCTCTGTCAGCATATGTCCTAATGCTCAAATTAACTGCAATGCATCCCGAAGAAGCCGTCGCACTGACATTGAAGTCAGCGTCGCCAAACGTCTTGTTCGCCAAAGCATTGAAGGTGATCGTCTGGTTGGCCTTGGCGATGCTGAAGGTGTTTACACCCGCTCTTAGTGCCTAGACTCAACAAATCAACTCATCCACCCTCACAGGTCAGGAACGGTTGTTTACACCCGCTCTTACTCTGAAGTCAACTTTGATTTCATCAACCTGTGACTTGGTCAAACTTGGCTAGGCAAAGCGCGGGTGTAAACAGCCCTTCCTGACCTATGAGCATGATTAAGTTGACTTCTTAACCCCAAGCCTTCCTGTGCGGATGATTAAGTTGCTCTTATCGCCAAGAACTGCTTTGCGAATTGATCCTGCTCCTGTTATGCTGGCCGCCGTCAAGCAGTGATCCGCGAGGAGCTATTTAACTAAACCTACGGCACCCGACGCCTTTGCCCCTTCAGGAGAAAGTCCATGCGTTCCCCCGTCCGTTCGTCTCGCCCGCGTAATCATCGTTCGCGTTGGCCCTGCGCGTGCGACCTACCGAACACACTGGGGAATACGTCTGGGCGATCAGAATACGCCCGACAAATAATCGCAGCCCTTATCTATTGCCATGAGACCAGCTCAGCACCCCCAACATCAACTTGAGAGCACACACGCACGCGGGGGCGTCAGATCATTAATCGGCCGACACCGTCGTCGCGCGCTGGCGGCGATTGCTGGGCTGCTCGTCGCGCTGTTAGCGGCCATCGCTCCCTGGCTCGTGTGGGCCGCGACCGACGCCTGGACCGGCCTCGCGCCGACGCCAGCGTTTGCGGCGACGATCAACGCCCAGAGCCCTGCTAGTGGATTCCCCTGTGGTGGTAACTGGTCCAACGCGGGCGCCTGGGATCTCGGCCGCGCGCCGATTACCGGGGACGTCGTGGTGTTCGGCACGGATCCCCCCAATGCAGCAGATAACACCAACCACGACCTCGGGGCCGGTGTCCAACTGCTTTCCCTTACGGTGGCGAGCACCAAAGTCGCCGGCTGCAGCGGTAACTTCATCGTCACCGGCGGCCCCATCGCCCTGCAGAGCGGCGGATCGATTACCGATAACTGGGACAACCTCGGTAGCGACAGCCTCCCAGGCATCACGTTGAATGGGTCGGCAACATTCACCCGCGGCCCAGGCAGATCGACGCTGTCGATCACCGGCGCCGTAACCGGGACGGGCCCGCTCACCCTGACGAATAATCGTCCGGCCGATGGCCTCCGCCTGACCGTCGCGAACAGCTACAGTGGTGCCACGACCGTCAGCGGCGCGTCCAGGGTGAGGGCTGACATCAACGGCGCGATCCCCACCGGCAGCGCGTTGACCGTCGACGGCAGCCTCCTCTTCCAGGCCGCGACCACCATCGGCTCGCTCGCCGGCGGCGGCAACCTGTTCATGAACGGCAGCAACACGCTAACCGCCGGCGGCGACAACACCAGCACCACCTTCTCCGGCGTGTATCAGAACAGCGGCGGCGCGGCCGCCCTGATCAAGGCCGGCACCGGCGCGCTGACGCTCTCGGGCGTTAACACCTACACCGGCGCGACCACGGTGAACGCGGGCACGCTCGCCGTGACCGGCTCGATCGTCTCGCCGGTGACGGTGAACTCGAGCGGCACGCTCGGCGGCACGGGCACGATCAACAACACAGTGACCGTGAACAGCGGCGGCACGCTCAGTCCCGGCACCTCGCCCGGCATTATCAACACCGGCAACCTCTCGCTGACCTCAGGCAGCACGCTCTCGATCGAGTTGAACGGCACGACGGTTGGCACGCAGTACGATCAAGTCAATGTCACGGGCACGGTCGATCTTGGCAACGCGACGCTGAACGTCAGCGTTGGCTTTACACCGACTGTCGGCCAGACGTTCACGATTATCAACAACGACGGCGGCGACGCCATCATGAATACCTTCAATGGCCTGCCGGAAGGCAGCACGTTCTGCGCGGGCGGCCATAGGTTCCAAATCAGCTATATGGGCGGTGACGGGAACGATGTCGTGCTCACTGTTATCGACCCGATCTCGGTGACAGGTATGAAGACGGTGTCGGGCAACACGTTCCCAGGCTCGAGCATAACTTATACGGTGGTCCTTAATAACACTGGTTGCTTTGATCAGCAGGACAATCCGGGCAATGAATTCAGCGACGTATTACCGTCCGACCTGACGCTGGTTTCGGCGGATGCCAGCAGCGGAGTCGCGACGGCCACGGTCCCAACCAACACGGTAACTTGGAATGGCGTTATCCCCGCGATGGATTCCGTGACCATAACCATTACGGCAACTATAAAGAGCGGAACTGAAGGTCATACCATCGCAAATCAAGGCACGATCAATTTCGACGCGGATAACAATGGCACGAATGAATCGAGCACTACGACTAATACCGCCAGCTTCGTAGTCTGCCCCTCGACTCGGGTCGTGACGACGAGCGCCGACAGCGGCGCTGGCTCACTGCGGCAAGTCATTCTGGATGCTTGTCCGAACAGCACCATCACCTTCGACATGACTCCGGGCCACGTCACCAGTCCGATTACCTTGACCACGGGCGAGCTGGTAATCGATAAGAACCTGACGATTCAGGGGCCAACCACAGCGAGTCTGACTATCAGCGGAAATAACAACAGCCGGGTCTTCAATGTTCAGACAAGCAATTCGCTGGTCATGTCCAACCTGACGATCACGGGCGGCAAGATCACCGGCGATAACGGCGGCGGCATCTTCAGTCTGGGTGACTTGACGATTCTCAACAGCACCTTCACCGGCAACCAGGCCGTCGGCGGAGAGGGCGGCGCA
>QHXG01000651.1 GCA_003222845.1 Acidobacteriota bacterium
CGGCTACACCGCCGCGGGCAAGACGGGTACGGCGCAGAAAGTTGACCCCAGGACCCATGCTTACTCGGCCACGAAGTTCATCGGATCATTTGTCGGCTTCGCGCCGGTCAAGAATCCGGCCGTGGTAATCATCGTCGTGATCGACGAACCTTTGGGATCGTATCACGGTGGGGATGTCGCCGCGCCGGTCTTTCGGGAGATCGCCGAGCAGATTTTACCGGAATTAGGGGTAGCCCCCGATGTGGAATTCAAGCCTGGGCCGACGCTGATCGCGCAAACATCCAAGGCTTCGCTAACGCAAATCAAGGAGGACTCGTCACAAACAGAGCAACGCGAGGCGAGTTTGCCGAAGATAGCGGCGAGAAACTTCAATGGTCAAGCGAGCGAAATCGTTTTAGCCGTTGCCAGCAATCGTGCGGCCTTGATGCCCGACCTGCATGGACAGAGCGTTCGCGATGTAGCGCGAACGTGTGCACAGCTAGGTCTGCGGCTCGAGGCTCGCGGCGAAGGACAGGCGGTGAGGCAGATACCGGAGCCTGGCGCCGAAGTCGATGCCGGCCAAATCGTTACGGTTGATTTTGGCCGCGGAAATTAGGTCCGCAACCGCCTGCGGTAGCGGACGGTTGACCGTGGCTGCCAGCTGACTCTCGATATTCGAGATCAACCGCCCGCTACCGCAGGCGGTTGCGGACCATGCCAGCGTGAACATTAGGACGGCAGCAAACTTGATGGGCGCAAAGACCGACAGCTTGCGCCCCGAGATCTTTGACAAAGAAATAGTTGACTTCTCGATCGATTCGCGCACTACCGAAGCGGGCGAACTCTTTTTTGCGCTTTCGCAACCCGATTATGAGCGCGCCGGATTCAATGGCACATTTGCCGACGCGCACAACTTTATCGCGCCGGCGCTCGCCAACGGGGCAATCGCCGCGGTGGCACGTAGCGAACGGGTGGCTGGTGATCAAAAGTTGGGCGTATTGATTGATCGACTCCTGCTGGTGGATGACGCGATTGCCGCTTTACAAACGCTGGCGCGAAAAGTGTATCAGCAATGGGGAAAGCCGGTAGTCGGAATCACGGGCAGCGCCGGGAAGACAACCACGAAAGAATTGACGGCTCACATTCTTTCCCGCACCGAACATCGCGTGCTCAAGAGTGAACGCAATTATAACAACAACCTCGGCTTGCCACTTTCCGTCTTACAGATGGTCAGCCGTGGACACCAGCCGGATGATTACGATCTGGCTGTATTGGAGATGGGTATGTCCTCCCCCACGCACGAGATTCGACGTCTCGTGCACATCACGCCGCCAGATGTCGGTGTGGAATTGATGATCGCGCCAGTGCACCTGGAACATCTCGGCACGATCGAAACCGTCGCTGCGATGAAGGCCGAGCTGATCGAAGGTCTGAAGGCCGGCGGCATCGCGGTGCTCAACGCAGACGATGAACTTGTTATGGAAATGAAGTCAAAAACAAACGGGCCGGTGCTAACTTTCGGCATCGAAAACAAGGCGGACGTGACTGCGAGCGGAATCGACGCATCGCGTTTTGGTTCGATTCGCTTTCGTCTGCAAACGCCGATGGGCGAAGCGGCGGCTGAGCTGCCTATGACGGGACGCCATAATCTGATGAATGCGCTAGCGGCGTCAGCGGTGGCCACGGCGCTGAAAGTCAAGCCTGAGCTGATCGCCGATGCGTTGCGAACGGCGAAACCGCCAAAAATGCGTGGTGAGGTTCTGGATTTCGCGGCCGGTTTTACCGTGGTCGATGATTCCTACAACTCGAATCCGCGTTCGTTGCTTAGCATGACGCGGACGCTGGCCGAGGCGAGCAGGAACGTAAAGCGACGCCTCGTGATTGCCGGCGAGATGCTCGAACTTGGACCGGAAGCTCCGGCGATGCACCGGGGAGCGGGCCGCGAGATCGCGAAGCTGGGGATCGATGTTTTGTGGGGCGTGCGCGGGCTCGCGAAAGAAATCGTTGCGGGCGCGCTGGAAGCGAGTGTGGCAGCGACGCGGTTCTTTGAAAGCTCTGACGATGCGGCAGCGGCTGCGCTTGATGAAGTCCGCGCCGGTGATTTGATTCTTGTCAAAGGCTCGCGGAGTGTGGAAACAGACAAGATCGTTGCGGCGTTGAAAGAGAGGTTTCCCATCGCGGGCAAAGACAAGCGATAACGCCGGTCAGTTGTCAGTGGTCAGTTGTTAGTTGAAGTGCCACTGACACCGGACCACTGACAACCGACGAAATGATTTACTACATCTTTTACGAGCTAATCTATGGCCACTTCAAGGATCAAGATTGGTGGCTCGTAAAAGCTCTAAATGTTTTTCAGTACGTCACTTTCCGTACGGCGTATGGGGCGGTCACGGCGATGCTGATCGCGCTCTTGTCGGGGGGCAGAGTTATCAACGGTTTGAAGAGATGGAACATCGGTCAGCAAATTCGGGAAGAAGGTCCTCAGGCGCATATCGCCAAGCGCGACACACCGACGATGGGCGGGTTACTGGTCATCGCTTCAGTAATCATTTCGACTTTGTTATGGGCACGGCTAAACGGTCTTTATGTTTGGGTCATCATCATCGCGACCCTGGCGTTCGGAGCCGTGGGGTTCGCCGACGATTATCTAAAGCTGGTGAAGCAGCGCAGCCTGGGACTAACTGGACGCCAGAAACTGGCGCTTCAATTGGTAATCGCGTTTGGCGTATGGCTGGCGCTGTATATCTCGACCCGTTATTTCGCGACCAAGTATTCATGGAACGTCAGCATTCCGTTTTTCAAACAGACGGCGGAGCCCAACGGCATCAGCACGATTGGGCCCTATCTATATCTCGTGCTCGTAGTGATCGTGCTGCTCGGTTCCACGAACGCCGTGAACTTGACGGATGGACTGGATGGCCTGGCGATCAGCGTAACCTTCATTGCGATGGCGGCGCTCACCGTCTTTACTTATTTGAGCGGCGATGCGCGCTGGGCGAG
>QHXG01000652.1 GCA_003222845.1 Acidobacteriota bacterium
TGACGTGGCTGGACGATCGAAGATCTACGAGGCAATTGTCAAAGGCGAAGCCGATTTCGATCCCGGCTTGCCGGAATCGTTCAACGTGCTCGTGCGCGAGCTACAGTCGCTTTGCCTCGATGTTGAGTTGGTGCAAAAGGACGGCGGCGCTGAGACGCCGATCGCCGAACCGCTGATTACGAGCGGAATCTAGAAGATTTCGGATTGCGGATTTCGGATTGCGGATTTGGAGAAACCGCGGATCGGAATTGCAAATCCGACATGGGACTTACTTATTGACTGAGGAGTTCGAGTTTCGGATGGTGGCGCTGGTTTTGAAATCCGCAATCCGAAATCCGCAATCCGAAATGGAGATAAAACGTGTTTCGATTTCATCAAGAGAAAACGCAACTCGCGCCTGACTTCGAGGCGATTCGCATCTCGCTAGCTTCACCGGAAAAGATCCGTCAGTGGTCGCACGGTGAAGTAACCAAGCCGGAGACGATCAACTATCGCACTTTCAAGCCTGAGCGTGACGGCCTGTTTTGCGCGCGCATCTTCGGTCCCGTGGCGGACTGGGAGTGTCTGTGCGGGAAGTACAAACGCATGAAGCACCGCGGCGTTATCTGCGATAAGTGCGGCGTCGAAGTCACGCAGGCGAAAGTTCGTCGCGAGCGTTTGGGCCATATCGATCTCGCCAGCCCTTGTTCGCATGTGTGGTTCTTCAAGGGCCTGCCATCGCGCATCGGCCACTTGCTCGATATTCCCTTGCGCGAGTTGGAGAAGGTGCTGTACTTCGAATCTTACATCGTCATCGATCCTGGCGACGTGAAGGAGTTGAAAGAACGCGAGTTGCTCACCGACGAGCGCTATCGTGAATTGGCGCGTGACTATCCGGCGCAGTTCGTTGCCAAGATGGGCGCGGAAGCAATTAAGGAACTGCTTTCGATGGTCAACATCGAAGAGCTGTCGGTTGAGCTGCGCCGGAAGATGCGCGAGGAGACTTCGCAGCAGAAGAAGCTAAAGTATTCGAAACGTCTGAAGGTTGCGACTTCGTTTTTGAAGTCGGGCAATCGTCCGGATTGGATGATTCTCGACGTCATTCCGGTGATTCCGCCCGAGTTGCGCCCGTTGGTGCCGCTCGATGGCGGACGTTTCGCGACTTCCGATCTGAACGATCTGTATCGGCGAGTCATCAATCGCAACAACCGTCTGAAGAAGTTGATGGAGCTGCGCGCGCCTGAAGTCATTGTACGCAACGAAAAGCGCATGCTTCAGGAAGCCGTCGACGCGCTGTTCGACAACGGCCGGCGTGGTCGCGTGTTGCGCGGCGTGAACAATCGGCCGCTGAAGTCACTTAGCGGAACCTTGAAAGGCAAGCAGGGACGTTTTCGTCAGAACCTGCTCGGTAAGCGCGTCGATTACTCAGGCCGTTCGGTGATCGTTGTCGGTCCGGAATTGAAACTGCATCAGTGCGGTTTGCCGAAGAAGATGGCTTTGGAACTCTTCAAGCCATTCATCTACAACCAACTCGAGAAGCAAGCACACGCGGCCACAATCAAGCAGGCGCGCGAAATGGTGGAGCGCCAGGAGCCGGTCGTGTGGGACATTCTCGAAGAAGTTATTCGTGAACATCCGGTGCTGCTGAACCGCGCGCCGACGCTGCACCGTCTGGGTATTCAAGCGTTTGAGCCGGTGCTGGTCGAGGGCAAAGCCATTAAGATTCATCCACTCGTGTGCACGGCATTCAACGCCGACTTTGACGGCGACCAGATGGCGGTGCACATTCCGCTTTCTCCGGAAGCGCAGATCGAAGCAGCCGTGCTGATGCTTTCTTCGAACAACATTCTCAGTCCCGCGAGCGGCCAGCCGATCGCGGTGCCGTCGCAGGACATCGTGCTCGGCATCTACTACTTGACGCGCGAGAAGGAAGGCGCGAAGGGCGAAGGCCGTGTGTTCGCTTCGCTCGAGGAGGTGCTGTTGGCGCTGGATGCGAAAGAAGTGACCACGCAGACGCCGATCAAGTTGCGCATCACGGGCGACTTGATCGACTTGACGCAGGAGCACGACACGCAGGACATCCTGCGCGGCCTCGTGCAGGAAGACGTGCGACGCGTCATCAACACCACTGTGGGTCGCGTGATCTTCAATGACTCGATTCCGGCGGGTTTGCCGTTCATCAACGGCACGCTGCGTAAGAAGGGACTGCAGTCGCTGGTCAATTATTCGCACATTCGGCTCGGCCACGAGATGACTGTAAAGATGCTCGACGATTTGAAGAACCTCGGTTTCCTGTACGCGACCAAGGCCGGCATCTCGATCGGCATCGACGATTTGGTGACGCCGCCTTCCAAGCCCGAGATCGTGGGCAAGGCCGAAAAGGACGTGATCATTGTCGAGCAGCAGTATCGCGACGGTGTGATCACTAACGGCGAGCGGCAGAATAAGGTGATCGCCATCTGGTCGGAAGCGACGGACAAGGTCGCCAAAGAGATGTTTAAGGCGATGGACGACCGCGAGAAGGCTACTAAAGAGCTGAATCCGATCCTGATCATGTCCGACTCCGGCGCGCGCGGCTCGGCGCAACAGATTCGGCAGCTTGCCGGCATGCGCGGACTGATGGCCCGGCCCTCTGGCGAAATCATCGAGACGCCGATTCAGTCGAATTTCCGCGAGGGACTGAACGTTTTGCAGTACTTCATCTCGACCCACGGCGCGCGGAAAGGTCTGGCTGATACGGCGTTGAAGACTGCCGACTCCGGTTACCTGACACGGCGTCTGGTTGACGTGGCGCAGGACGTCATTATTAGCGAACCGGATTGCGGCACGCTCAAGGGTATTTCGGCTTCAGCGATTGTCGAAGGCGGCGAAGAGATCGAGAGCCTTCGCGATCGCATCGTTGGCCGCACCGCTCTTGAAGATGTGATCGATCCGGTGGAAGGCACCAGCATCGTCGAAGCTAATCAGGAAATCGATGAGGATCTCGCTGCTGAGATTCAACGCTCAGGCGTGCAGCGCGTGCGCATTCGGTCGGTGCTGACCTGCGAATCGCGACGCGGCTGCTGCATAAAGTGCTATGGCCGCAACCTGGCCACGGGCCGCCCGGTCGATATCGGCGAGGCCGTCGGCGTAATCGCGGCCCAGTCGATTGGCGAGCCGGGCACGCAGCTTACGATGCGGACCTTTCACATCGGCGGCACGGCGCGCCTGGAAGAATCTTCGAAGCACGAAGCGCGTGTCGAAGGCAAGGTCAAATACATCGATCTTCAAACCCTCAAGAGCCGCAAGGGCGAGCGCGTCGCCATGAATCGTATCGGCGCCTTGACGATCATAGACGAGCGTGGTCGCGAAGTCGCGCGTTATCAGATCGTTTACGGCGCGCACAT
>QHXG01000643.1 GCA_003222845.1 Acidobacteriota bacterium
TGGCGATGTGCTTACAATTCCAAGGCTGATGAGCCGCCGTTATCAAGTCTTTGCTCGGACGCGCAGCCAGATAGCTGATGATCGTAGTTTCGAGGAAAACGTTGAAAAGCATATCTGGCGCCGAAGTCTATCATAGTCACCACGGCGCGTCGGATGGTCGCGAGAAATTTCACGCGCCCGTATTACTGAGACAGGCGAAGGGGTGAGGGACTAGCGCCGTAGTAAGCCCTCACCTCAATCCTCTCCCAGAGGGAGAGGAAGAAAATCCGCTTCGCGTCATTGCTCAGGACTTACAAAGCCGCAGGCGATGATCAGGACCGCGCGACCACACGAATCCCGCAAATCATTCGTCAGCGGACGGACTGCACTCGGCTGGATGGCGCGTGTGACGCGATTTCGGCAAACGCCCAAATCCGAACCCAACTCAAACTTCCCGCTGTTGGTTTGCTAAATGGCGGTGGCATGGCGCCGGTGAAAGCGCGGACGAGATCCGGTCAAGCTCTTCACTGGGAGCGCGGGCGTCCCGCCCGCACCCGTTGAGATGCGCGAAGCAGATTCTGCAGACTCAACTTGAGCGACAACCGAACCAGCGGGCGGGACGCCCGCGCTCCCAGTGAAGAGAAGACGCATTGACCATTTGTTTTCATGCTGAAGTCGTGAGATTCGTCTTATTGAATCATTGAATCGATGAATCAATGGTTGTTGCCAGGCATCATGACAAGTATCAGGACGAGCTGACGCTGTCCGACGACGCTTTCGCCATCGCCAAATACCACATCAACATTACTACCCACGGAAGTTCCGGCAGATTAGCAGCATTGGGCTGAATCAAAACTGTCCCCGACCGTCGCGTCCAACCGGGAGTGCTCGTCAATCGAACCAGGGTTACGCCCGACACATTCTGAAATTCTCTGATGGAAGGTCGGCTCATCCAGTTGGTTATTGGCAGTAAGAGCAGCTTGCGTCGATCAGGTAGCTCCAGAACGCCGGCATTTTCCTTATCGCACCTAAAGCGACCAACCTCATTCTCTGTGCCGTAAGTGTAAATCGCCGCGTCGCCACCCCAGGCTGACTTGAAGGTCCAGCAGCCGTCCACGGTTTCGCCGGTAGCGGCGGATCGCTTCACTCCCCAGGTAGGCGGGAAATGAAGAGTGGCGACCAATTCATCACCCGCATACAGCTCATAGTCGTTCACTCCAGAAACGGTCTGGCTCCATCTTAATTGTTGCCCGACGAAACCATGCAATCTTGATCTGGGTTTCATCCTCGTTCTCTGGCGCACTCTGACCCGATACTGTCGATAGACAGTGAAGAGAATGACCGCAAGGATCAAGCCGAACATAATTAGTGAATTAGCGCCAAGATCCAGCATGAAGTTTTCGTGAATGCGCATACGATGCAGCCTGCCGTCATCACGGCTTATCTTTGGTTCCAGCACGAGAGGGCAAGAAAACAAAACGGGGTCAGGCCTGCGATTTTGCGATTCTCAATGTCGCGCCGGGTAACCTGGGCTATTCAAGTCCTGGAAACAATCGCAGGCCTGACTCCTGTTTCGGACCCCTGTTTCGGGTTCTCTTGGTTTATTGAGGTTTACTCGTGCCTGGCGCACCAGTAGCGACGACACGTTTCATTAGTCGACCAAAAAAGCCCTTCTGGTCATAGCCATAGTCGTATTTTTCCCACGACCCGTCGGGATTTGTTACCGACTCGACCCGACTATAACTGTCTTTCTCTGCCGGATCCTGATAGAAAGTATATGAAGTCGTCTTCGCCTCGCCATTTTCTTCATCGACTTGTTTGACTATTTCTTGTCCCCAGGCGAATCCGCGAAAAACTCTGGTTCTCCGGTGAATGACAAGACCGCGGTCCTTTTTTTCGAGAATCTCTGTGCGTTGGCAGGGATCGCTTATGTTTATCTCAGACGTTTTCAAGTAGACGACCTGGCCTTCATTGTTGGTCATCGTCCAGGTGTCCGTTGCCGCTACATAAACGTATTCGCTGGTTTCCGCCACTCCGTTCTTAATCTTGTTGATTTGCAGTCTATCCGTTGCCGGCGGATTTGGATTCCGAAATCTCCAAATCGCAAACGGTTCTCCGGTGACGTTGTAAAGACTGACCGGCTCCGGTGGACTCACGCCGGGGATGAACTTGAGGCCCTCACCCTTCTCAAGTTTGGATCGAGTTACAACACTTTCTTCCGGGTGGTAGAAACGGATGTCGTACTCCCATCGATTGAGCGGAACAATATCGATGAATGTTTCCGGAGACTTTAGCTGGCGCATTGTGTAGGGAGTGAACGCATTGCCGGATGGGACGAAAATAACCTCCAGCTCCGGACCTTCGCCGGGACCGCCGAGGGCGTGCGGCGTGTAAGTGTCCGGCGTCAGTTCGGTTTCACACAATGAGATTGGTGTTCCCCTGGCGCTGAGGCCCACGCCAATCGACAATATGACGCTACAGTAACGCGAGTCGGTAGAACGCAATGATTTGCCAGAGACCGGGCAGGTTGGACCGATTGATCGCTGGGACTTCGCGGCATTGAGAGATTGCTTTTTCTCTTCCGAGGCCAACGGTTGTTCCAGACTCTTTGTTCTCGCGTTTGGCAAGGTATCAAACGTCCGGCTATCCAACCCCTGACCTACAGCGATAGCAGGCAGTAATTGGATGAGAAGTAAGACGGCAGTTAGACCAAATCTTTTCATTTGAGAGTGTTTCCTTTCGCGGCAATCCCGAGAGAGAGAGAGGATCTGAAAAGTTCCGAAGGGCAAAAGCGAAATACTTAATATCGTGAGGAGTTCTGAGGCAAGCGAGAACCAGTGCGTCAGCCCGCTACAAACATTTAGAGGTTCC
>QHXG01000644.1 GCA_003222845.1 Acidobacteriota bacterium
GGAAAGTCGCCGGAAACTCCTTGCCTCCACGTTGACTGACGTCTTGAGGATGTAAACTCTGATGCGAACCCCCGCGAATTACGAACCATCCCCGCTGGTCCGACTGCACCTCACTGCCATCATAAAAAGAGGCTGTAGAAGATGTCCACTCCCAGACATTGCCTATTAAATCGAGAACGCCCCAGCGATCTTTGCCGTTCGGATGAGACCCAACGGTGTCCGCATGGTCCACCGTGTTTCCCTTGCCCGTACCAAGATTGGCGCAGTCGTCGCACCAGTTGTTGCCCCAGGGATAGAGAAGGTCTTCACTCCCTCCTCTGGTAGCGTATTCCCATTCGTCTTCTTTCGGCAGACGGTATCTCACGCCGTCGCGCGTTGAGCGCCAGGTGGCGAAGTTGTCTGCGTCATCTTTCGAAACGTTGGTAACCGGCCACTTCTCCTCCTGTCCTTCAGGAGGATTGCTCCCAGACCATCCCGGGGGCGGTGAACAGCCGGCTTGCTGAACACAGGTAGAATACTCAGCATTCGTGACTTCAGTGCGATCGATAAAGAAGGGCTTGATTGTGACCGTGTGCGCTGGGCGTTGAGCGTCACCCCATACGCCTTTCGGGGCGTCATTGCGTCCCATCGTGAACGTACCTCCGGGAATCTGCACCATGTCGGCCAAAACAGGTTTTGGTTTCGGACTCTCGGGGCCGCTCGGTTGTTGTGGACTGGGCCGCGTCGCGCGATAAATGACATAACCGCCGATGGGCAGAGCTACGAAAATCACTGCGAGCAAGGTCAGGATTAGCGGCAGAGTTCTTCTTGGCGGCGGCACACCGATAACTTCGGAGAACGTGCTGCCCGGAGTGGGAAAGGTGTTGCGCAGCGAAGGTTGCGACGACGAAATAGCGGCCTGGGCTTGGGCCGCGGCCAGAGCTTCCTGTTCAGCGCGGGCTCGCACTTCTTCGAGACGGCGGCGAGCGTCTTCGACTTCGCGTGCCAGACGGAGCGCCTCTTCCTCGGCGCGTCTGCGCGCGGCTTCATCCTCAGCTCGCATGCGCGTCAGTTCCTCAGCGCGCTGGCCGGCTGCTTCCGCGCGGCGCTGAGCTGCTTCGACTTCGCGCGCAAAACGAATTGCTTCTTCCCCGGCCAGCTTGCGCGCCGCTTCCTCTTGGGCCGCTCTTTGGGCCTCGGCTTCCGCTCGCAGTTTTCTTGCTTCCTGATCAGCGTGTTGCCGTTCGGCCTCTTCTTCGGCGTGCTTTCGCGCCTGTTCATCAACTCGCC
>QHXG01000645.1 GCA_003222845.1 Acidobacteriota bacterium
CGCCAGCTTTGACAAGCGATCAATACGCGGCGGACGTTAACGAGGTCAAAGAGATTGGCAGCAATAGCAGCGCGACGCGCACTGCCGATCAGACGCAGATTGCAGTCTTTTGGACAGGCAACGCTCCGGCATATTGGAACCGTGCCGCGACGGCTATCTCTGATCAACGCCATCTGACGCTGTCAGAGAATGCGCGACTATTCGCTTTGCTGAATGTTGGCATGGCCGACGCTCAGATCGCGTGCTGGGACGCCAAGTACGCTTACGTTTTCTGGCGGCCGATTACCGCGATTCGCTTGGCCAGTACGGACGACAATCCCAACACCATTGAAGATCCATCCTGGACACCTCTGATCGTGACACCGAATTTCCCTGAGTACCCGTCGGGCCACGCTTCGGTCAGCAACGCGGCGGCGACGGTGCTGGTCGCCTATTTCGGCAACAATGCGGCGTTCACCCTCACTTCTGAAGTTCTGCCCGGCGTGGTTCGGTCTTACAACAGCTTCACGCAGGCGGCCGAAGAAGCATTCGACGCGCGCATCTACGGCGGAATTCACTTCCGCGCGGCCTGCCGCGACGCCCAACTACAGGGCATTCAGATTGGAGGCTTTGTTATGGCGAACGTTGCGCAATCCGCCAAGGGAAAGCGCACCGGCCAGATCAACCACCAGCATCCGCAAGGTCAAATTAGCGGTGATGGCGAAAACAGCGGCAACGATCAGTGAATCTTGGTCGACGCTCGCTTGAAGTGATGCGAGCGTCGACATCTTTGGCTTACTGGCTCACAGAACGCGACTAGCAATCGGTCACACGGTTAAGGCTCAAACACGCAGAGGGAGGAAAAGACGATGAAGAGAATGACGAGACTTACTTACATACTCGCAGCACTCGCTATGGTGATGATGACAACCATCCCGGCGCAGGCTGAGTTCAAGGGTACGTTGCAGAGGGATCAAGACTGGTTGTTAGAGATTAATAATGAGAGCCCTGATTCCACAACCGCAACAGTCTACTACCTGGGCAAGAATCTTGAGGTGATTGAAATCCTGACGGTGTCAGCCGCCGAGACGATTCAGCAAACCATCCCGAAGCCCGGCAGGGGCGTCAGACGCGCCATCGTCGAGGTAGACCCGACTTTTAACCCAAATGGCAATTATGGTGCCATCGTCCGAGTTGTTCAAGGGGCTCCAAACTTCACTTCCAGGTGTATAAGTACTCGTGAGGGAGATACTTTCCGATTAGTGTTTGACGTTGTCTGATCGTCCGCTGCTTCGTTCAGATGCAGAGATAGCAACGCCACGGCACAGACCACCAGTTTCGCTTATCAAGGCCGACTGACGGACGGTGGCACGGCGGCGAACTGCCGTAACAGATTGTGTGCTGGAGGTTAGAAAATATGATATCGAAATCACTCTTCGGGAAATCCTTTGCGCTCTTCACGATAGTTCTCGCGATGTCGTTGGGCGCCACGACTGCACGCGCCCAAACGAGCAGCTTCACTTACCAGGGGCGCTTGACTGATGGCGGCGCCGCGGCGAATGGCAATTACGATTTGCAGTTTGCGTTGTTCGATAGTTTGTCGGGCGGCGCGCAGGTTGGCTCGACTCAAACCATTAGCACGGTCGCGGTCAGCAACGGTGTCTTCACCGTCAGTTTGGATCTCGGTGCAAACAGCTTCCCCGGCGCGAATCGATTTCTGGAAATCAGTGCGCGTCCCTCAGGCGCTGGCTCATTCACTTTGCTCACGCCGCGACAGCAGATCACTTCCACGCCTTACGCGGTGCGGAGCGCTTCGGCGGGAAATGCGGATACCGCTACGAATGCGACCAACGCGTCACAACTCGGCGGCGTGGCCGCTAATCAATTTGTGCGGACCAACGACGCTCGTCTGTCTGATTCCCGACCCCCGACCCCTGGCTCCACGAATTACATTCAAAACTCAAGTGCGCCTCAGGCCGGTAGTGGCTTCAACGTGAGCGGCAACGGCACCGTTGGCGGCACCTTTATAGCAAACGGCAACGTTGGCATCGGCACATCAACACCAAAGAAGCGGCTGACCGTCGCCGGCGACATGGAAGTCGGGACCAGCAACAGCGACTATCACCATTTGCGGATCGGCGGGGGGAACTCCGATGGATTCCTATATGGATCATTTGTTCACTTCGCTGACGGCATTCACCTTGGGTACAACTACTTCGCCGACGCCGCGGGAACTAATCACATCATCAATCCCGCCGGCGGCACTTCGCGGATCTCCATGCAGTACGGTGCTATCGTCCTGGCCACGGCGCAGGCCTCCATCGTTGAGCCGGTCAACCGCGTCGTCGTCGAGTCCAACGGCAACGTGCGGCTTGGGCCTTCGACGCAGCTCTACGCGGCGGCGGGCGACGAAAACCTCCGCATAGTTCGCGGCGTCGTGGACCCGAATGGGAACATCCTTGCAGGGTCCGGCTTTCAAGTATCCCACCCTTCAACTGGGGCATATGACATCACATTCGACAGGCCTTTCTTAGCTCCTCCGGCCTTTGTGGCCACGGCCATTGAGAGTTGTAATCCCTGCGTCGTCGTTACCATCAGGATTGAGCTGGCTACCGCCAGCACTGTCACCCTCCATGTGGAACGGGATGTCACGGCTGGATCTCCACAATCTCATAGTGAAGGCTTCCATTTCATCGCGATCGGGCCCCGATGAAGCAGACGAACGAATCGATTCTCGTGAGCTTAACAAAAGAGATGGATCGATCAACCTATAGGCCGGCACAGGTAGACTGGTGCGCATCGTGCAACGACCTCGTTGAAAACGAGCTACAATGAAGATGGTCCAGCAGAGAGCACTCGTCTTCATGGTGAGTTGCGCGTGTCTTCTTGCCGCGACGCTGGCGGCATCGCGACGCTTGACCGATCGGAAAGCCTCTGTGGATTCTGATCTTCAGGAAGCTACTATTCGTGAAAACAGATCGCCGCGTCTTCAATCACACGAGCCGGCTCAAAAGGCAGTAAGCCCGGACGCTGTCGGCCCAATCTCCCGTCAAGTTATTGCTGGTGGCGGCGGAACGAGTAGCGGCGGCAGCCTCAAAGTTGAAGGC
>QHXG01000062.1 GCA_003222845.1 Acidobacteriota bacterium
CAAAGCGTCAAGCGCTGGGTTGGGGTATTCGTAGCGGGACGATGCGTGCTCGGCAAATAGTTTGAAGTCAAACGGCTCGCCATGTCCAAAGTCCTTCGTGATCGGGCTCTACCTTGCTGAAAAAGAGAAACCATCTTCAAAGAATTACCGAAGGGCTTATTACCTATAAGGGTTGGGGTGAGGGCTTAGCTGAGTAATAAGAAAAGAAACTCTCCTCCATCCTTTTCCTGCCCGCTCCGACAAGAGGGAGAAAGAAGTATTTTCTTAGCTTCGTCGCTAGGCCACCCTCGCCCTGACCCTCTCCCAAAGGGAGAGGGGAGTTACCTACAAATTCTTGGCGGTGAGCCCCGAGCTCGAAGGCGACCGTTTGAATCGAGCGAAGATGAGCAAACTATTTTTCGCTTTCAGCGCAGGATGTCGAACTGGTGATCATTTACCCAGGGTGTTACCCTGGGCTGAGCTGTTCAACGCCTCCTGCGTGTTACTTCTTCTTGGCATCGCGGCAGCGACGGCTGTTGCACAAACCCACGACTACCCCAAAGAAATTCGCGGCTACAAAGTCGAACGTGCCGTGGTGGAAGTAAAAAGATCTGATTCGAAGGAACGAAAGTCCAACCGCGATAAGAGCCAGACCGCCCAGCAGAACTCGCCGAACGCCAACGAACCGACTGACAACCAAACAGGTTCAGACCCTGACGCGTTGATTCAATTGGGAAAGGCGCAACTCGCACGAGTCACGCCGCTGGAAGTTCCTCTGGTCGTCGCGCCGGTGAAGCGGAGTGGCCACGTCGACTTTCTGCTCTTTGAAGCCATGGTCGTCAACGGGACATCCGTGGACATTGACGAGTATCGACGCGCTTTCGATCTGCCCAACAAACAGCCGCTGACTCTGCGCGAGCCGCTGAGCATCTACCTTCATCTTCCCAGCGCGGTACTGGCTGCTATCGGCGAGTGGAGCAATTCGAAGGAGACTTGGCCGGTAACAGGACGCGTCTATGTCTGTGGAAGTTTCAAGAAGAGCATCCTGAGTTTCAAACGGTGCGTGCCGGTGGAAATCAACACGACGATGCGGAATCCGTTACAGAACCGCGAGCGGTAGCGACCGGATCATTTATCATCTTTCATTATCTTTCATTTGACATTTTTCATTTGCGATTTGAAGACATCCGCTATCGCCTTCTCGTTTAGAATGGGCACTTGTCCCCCCACCGTGGCGGACGGTCGGCTGTTCTAATGGAACCGGTCATTGCTTGATGGCCACCGTTGAAGCGTGCCACGCGACGACCAGCCATTTACCGCCGCGTTGAATGTAAACTTTGGTAAATCGCCACTCGTCGTTCACCTCACGTCCTTGAACGCTGCGTGTCCGTTGCAGCCGGCCCGTTACGACAGCGGCATGGTCGTAAACGTGGATGCCGAGGTCCGACGTTTCATAACGCTGAAACTTGACCTTGCCGGATCGCAGAATGGCGATCGAACTCTGCTTATTCATAACCACCATATCAGTCATCGTCACTACCAGATCATCCGCGCAGAGTTGCTCCAACGCATCGGTGTCAGCACGCACATAAGCATCGTTCCAAACCTTCTCGAGCCGCGTAAGCTCTCGGACGTCGGCTGTATCGTCAGTCTTCGCAACCGACGTTTGAATCAGAGTTAGAACGAGGATACAGACTGCCAGACAGAATCTTGAAAGCATAAATCCTCCTGATAAGGTTCCAGATTCTACCTCGAATTTCAATTGCACAGCATGATATTTTCACGTACGCTGGACTACAATGATCGGCTCGTTCCGTCACAAAGGACTGAAAGATTTCTTTGAGACGGGCAGCAAACGCGGCATATCGCCCGACCTCGCCCCGCGGATCGCACGTCGGTTAGACGTACTTGAAGCTGCTCAAGAGTTAAGCGATATTGATGCCCATGGCTTCAACCTTCATCGACTCAAGGGTGACCGGCAGGGCGAATGGGCAATCTCGGTAAGCGGGAACTGGCGAATCACTTTTAGATTTGCGAAAGGCGAAGCACATGATATTAATTTGGAAGATTACCATTAGGAGAGGGCCATGAGCATCAAAGGAAAACGGCGACCTACGCATCCGGGAGAATTACTTCGCGAAGAGACCCTACCCGCGGCGAGGTTGACGCCCTCTGAATTGGCTGCTCGGCTAGGAGTTTCTCGAAGAGGTATCAATGAACTCTTGCAAGAACGTCGTTCGGTAAATCCTGATTTAGCGCATCGACTAGCTCGTGTCTTCAATACAACTCCAGAGTTCTGGCTGCGTTTGCAGGAAGCCGTGGACATCTGGGACGCCTGGCAAGCTAATCGTCGCGAATATGATCGCTTGAAGCCGCTGAGTGAAAGGGCGGCATAAGAACCTAGCCGGAGTTAGGCTGTTAGCACATCTTGGATAGAATGATGGATCTCGCAGGTCCGTATTCGCTTCAATCTCATCGGCGGCGGGAACTCGTAATCGAGCAAAGGCTCTCATCGGTCTCGCTGAGAGCAATCCCAATCACGCAGATACACTAGCAGCTTGTGCGACAGTGTTGCTGGCGGCTGCGTTAGAGCAAGCTGTCAAATCGGTCCTTTCAATGGCGGCGGAAACGGTTGCATTTGATAAAGATTTTCCAGTTTCAGAAACAGAGCCAGCGCTCTACCATGATGCAACTCTCTGGTGGCGAGTACAACAGTTACCAAGCGTACTTAGTGAGGGTAGATTTCGGCTTCAGCACAATCACAAGCTCACAAAGGCTCTGGGTGAGCTCATCAAAACGCGTAACAAACTAGTTCACGTGAATGAGCCGGCTCACCATCTGATAGTGCCGAACGATCAGATCAAGATCGAAAATGGACGTGTCAAGGTAAACATCAAACAATCATTAAATCCATGGGGAAGCGTGAAGCTGGGGCAAGCGAAGACTTATGAAGCAGCAGTCGGTGCGTATTTTAGCGAGGTATTATTTCCTGAGTCGGGGCAAATGAAAAACGGCATTATCATAACAGCTCGGCGCTAACAATCTACTTAATACGCTCCACTATTACGTCAAGCCCAATCAACCTTCGGGTGCATCGTGTGCCACTTGGTCGCTTGCTCGAACGCCAACGCAACGCGCAAGGGTGCAGCTTCATCATACAAGCCGCCGGTGAACATGATCGCTCGTGGCAGGCTCGGCGTGCCCGTGAAACCGCACGGAACGCAGACCGCCGGATGGCCGGTTAGGTTGGTGATGATTAGACTTGCGCTACCGGGCGCGGGCGAGACGAAGACGTCCCACTGCGACATCAACTTGTCCATCTCGCGCATCAGCAGCACGCGCGCGCGTTGCGCTCGCAGGTACTCGACCGCGGGAATGAAGCGTGAAGTGCGAAACGAGTTTGGCCAGTCGCTCGCGTCCTGTCCGGAAAGCTGATTCACTCGCCCATCGCGCGTGATGTCATCGAACGCGGTCGCCGCTTCTGCCGTCAGGATGTAGCGAATGTTTTGCGTCGGAAACTTTGGCAGCTCGATCGGCGTCATCTTCACGCCGGCCTGTTCCAAAGCGCTCAATGCTTCTTTGTACATCGCATTGCGTTGCTGGGTTTGTTGTCGCTGCTGATCGGTAGCGTTTGGTTGAGGGGTCGCTTCGAATTCAGTTTTCAGATAGCCGACCCGCAAGCTGCTCAGCGGAACGTCGGCTGACCAATTGAACGGTGCATCACCGACCGTCATGTCGCGTTTATCGGGTCCGTAAATCGCATTGAGCGCCGCAGCGCAGTCTTCAACGCCGCGACAAATTGGTCCAATCTTGTCCATCGTCCAACTCAGGCCCATGGCTCCGTAGCGACTCACGCGGCCATAGGTGGGGCGCAAACCAGTCACGCCGCACGTTGAAGAGGGCGAAACGATTGAGCCAAGCGTCTCAGTACCGATCGAAAAACCTACGAGGCCAGCGGCGGTCGCCGAGGCCGGACCGGCTGAAGATCCGCTCGAGCCGGCCCGATCTTCATTCGGATTCCACGGATTGCGCGTCACGCCGCCGAACCACTTCGGTCCCTGGGCCAGCGCGCCCATCGAGAGTTTGGCGACCAATACGGCACCGGCGTCACGCAGACGCTCGACAACCGTCGCGTCGTAATCGATCACTTGATCTCGATAAGGCTCGGCGCCCCAGGTAGTCTTGATTCCCTTAGTGGCGAACAAATCTTTTGCGCCCCACGGGATGCCATGCAGGGGACCACGATATTTGCCGCGCCTGAGATCGTTGTCTGCTTCCTGCGCCTGCTTCATCGCCAAATCTTCGGTGAGCGTAACGACGCACAGGAGTTTTGGCCCGTAACGCTTCAGTCGGCCGAGATACATCCTGGTAAGTTCGACGGATGAAACTTTTTTAGTTCTGATCAGCTCCGCGAGTTGCGGAACGGTCGCGAATGCGAGGTCTTCGACCGACTTAAACTGCGCCGGTTCGTTCTTACCAAATCTGAATTTCGTCTTGGTGCTCGCGCGTTTGATATGAAATCCCGGCAAGGCCGGATGAAAGACTACGGCCGGCTCGGTATCGAGTGGGACATCGATCTTGCGCACGGCTTCGTAATTATCCAGATTGTTATTGACGCCTCGTTGCGCCATGGTTTCCTGCGCGTCGGTCAATTCAATGCCAATCAGCTTCTCGGCGTTGTGCATCATCTCTTTGGTGATCCGTAGAGGTGGCGTTGGTGAAGGTCGCGGTGAAGGTGACGGCGTCGGCATCTGCGCGAGAGCCTTCAATGGCGACTTCGAAACCGCCAAGCCCGCAGCGCCGGCTGCCGGAAGCAGTTTGACGAAGCTGCGGCGATTGATTGATGTGCGTTTTGTTTTCATAGAGGTCCTCGTTATGTCTCTCGACTTAGCCCCGCAAAAACAAGCTTCCTTAGTACGAGCAGAATGTTTATCGTTAAGGCAGTCTTAGCTCCGTAGGAGCAGAATATTTATAGCAACCGCGAAGCAAGACACCTCTCAAGCTCCGTAGGAGCGCAATGTCCCGCTGCGATTCATCAGATGAATTTGAAAACATACTTCTCTTCAAACGCGATATCAAACTTTCGCAGAAGAGTTAGGTATTCACTCCTGAACGAACTTCTCTGGTGATGTTTCTCCTGATTTTGAATGTAACGAATAACCGCATCGAGTTGCGAATGACCGTACGAGAAAGCTCCGTATCCTTCCTGCCAACTGAACCTCCCACGAACAAACTTCTTCTCATTTACGAAGTTGGAGGAGTCGGATTTGATTTCTCGAACTAGATTGGCTAAGGCCATGGCAGGCTTCAGTCCGATCAGGATATGAACGTGATCAGGCATCCCGTTGATCGAGATAAGCTTTTGCCCCTGATTCCTCACGATTCCCGCAATGTATTTGTGAAGGTCGCTTTTGAACTCTGGCTTAATGAGTGATTGCCTAGCGCCAACGGCGAAAACGGTCTGAATGTAAATCTGTGAGAATGTGTTTGCCATCGCGACCACCTTTCGCTCCTAAAGGAGCTGTTTCGGGATTCAGAGAATCGAATTCTATAAACATTCGGTCCCTACGGGACTTGCGGCGAAATGCTCACGCTGCGGTATTGCCGAGTATCACTCACTAACACCAATCGCTGCACACTGATCATGGAACCATCGTACCGCGGCCGATTCTCGATTCACTTGGTTTCCCATATTTCATCTTCACGACCTTCGCCTTGCCCGTGCGATAGATGGTGACAATGAAAAGATTGTCGTACTCCGATTCCGGAATGATTTCGTATTGCGGCCCGCCGGCGGCGGCGATGATCTCCGGTACGGTGTTGTTATGACCCGCAATGAAAATGGTTTGGCCCGAGCGCTGGGCGCGAATCTGCGCCAGCAAGTCGCCGGTATTTTTTGCATTGACCTGATTGATTGGCAAGCCCAGACGATCAGCCAAAGGCTTCACCGTCTCTTGCGTCCGTTTGTATTGCGTCGCGTAGATTGCGTTGATCCCCGCATCACCAAACATGCGAACCAACTCCTGTGCCCGCGCTTGACCATCAGCATTCAGATCAACATCCGTGTTGTTGGGGTCGATAATCTTCTCTGCATGGCGAACCAGAATCAGCGTGGTCACAGGTCTCCGAAACGTCGCGTAATAGGCAAAGACCAAGATGGCAGCGAGGATGGCAAACAACATCGAAAAGACCAGCGCCGTTTTGAAGCCGGGCTTGCTCTCTGCGATTTGTTCAGCCATGAAATATGATTTCTCGATTCGTGAATCGAACAGAGCGAATCGCCGGATACAATAGCATTGCTCGCACGCAAATTCGAGCGATTTCTTCTCTGCCCCGAGCCAATTAGACGTGCATAGAGCATCAGTTACAGTACCGCGAGCGGTAGCGACCGGCCTGGGTACGCAGTCGTTCCGACTGCTTCTGTATCGTACGTCTGCAGTGAGTAGTGTTAAAGCAGTCGGGACGACTGCGTACCCAGGAGGGCCGGTCGCTACCGCTCGCGGTACTGTAACTACGGATGCAACACTTCTTCGAAGGTGGTAGTCTATTTATTGAAGAGATGAGTCCGGAACAAAGAACCACGGCCAACGAATTGTCTGAAATCATAGCCGAAAACTTCGGCGCAAATGCGACTTATGTCGAAGCTTTGCTGGCTCGGTTTCGCAGCGATCCGTCTCTGGTCGATGAATCCTGGCGCACGTATTTCGAGGAGTTGCTCGGCGAAACTGCCGTTTCAGAAGCTCAGCCAAAAGGTCCACTCGTAACACTTCCACCAGCCGACGGTAGCGGAGCGGCGACAGCACCCATAGGCGATGGCCGCAAAACTGCAACCGCAGCACGCGCCGCCGCGAAACCAGCGCCTGCTCCAGAAACAAAACCTTCCGCCGCTTCAGTTCAAGCAGAGCCAATTCGGGGCGCGGCGCTCAAGATCGTCGAGAACATGGAAGCCAGCCTTTCAGTTCCGACCGCGACTTCGCAGCGACGCATTCCAGTGAAACTCCTCGATGAGAATCGGCGCATAATCAATCAACACTTGAGTCAGAATTTCGACCGCGAGGGAGGGCGCAAGGCTTCCTATACGCACTTGATCGCCTGGGCGATCCTGTGCGCGCTGGATAAGTTTCCCCAACTCAACGATGGTTTTGAAGCGATTGATGGTCAGCCGGCAAGAGTTAAACGCGAGTCAGTGAATCTGGGACTGGCAATCGATCTCGAAAAGAAAGATGGCACGCGCACCCTGCTGGTTCCCAACATCAAGAATGCGAACCAGCTCAGCTTCTCGGATTTTCTCGCGGCTTATGACGACGCGGTGACGCGCGCGCGCGCAGGCAAACTGCAAGTCGCAGATTTTCAGGGGACGACGATCTCACTCACTAATCCGGGAACCATCGGCACGGTTGCCTCGACGCCGCGTTTGATGGCGGGTCAATCGGTGATCATCGCCACGGGAGCGATCGAATACCCGGCGGAATATCAAGCGATGGCGCCGGAGATTCTGCCGCAACTTGGGATCAGTAAAGCGATAAACATCAGCAGCACTTACGACCATCGCGTCATTCAGGGCGCGGAATCCGGCGCGTTCCTCGCCCGCGTTCATGAACTGCTGCTGGGCAAGCATAAATTCTACGAAGAGATCTTCGCGGATCTCGGTATCCCGCACGCGCCGTTGCGCTGGAACGTCGATCGCAATCCCTTCTTCATGGGCGCCGATCAGATGCACGAGCAGTCCGCGCGTCAGGCGCGAGTGATGGAGTTGATAAATGCTTATCGCGTTCGAGGTCACTTGATCGCCGACATTGATCCGCTGCATGCGATGCCACTGCTCTATCACCCGGAACTGGACATCGAAACTTACAACCTGACGATCTGGGATCTCGATCGTTTATTTATTACGGGCGGACTAGGTGGAACCGAAACTGCTACGCTGCGCGAGATTTTGGACATCTTGCAGCGCGCTTATTGCGGCAAGGTCGGGATCGAGTATCGACACATTCAGAGTAAGGACGAAAAGCTTTGGCTGCGCGAGCAGGTTCGGCGCGAGTTTGTTCAGCCCGAACCGATTGACGGCGAGACAAAGAAACAGATTCTTTGGAAACTGATTTCCGCTGAGCAGTTTGAGCGCTTTCTGAATACCAAGTTCCTTGGCCAAAAGCGATTCTCGCTCGAAGGTTGCGAGACGATCGTCCCACTGCTTGATCGTCTGGTCGAACGTGCTGGAGAACTTGGCATCGAAGACATTAAGCTGGGCATGGCGCATCGTGGTCGTTTGAATGTCCTCGCAAACCTGATCGGCCATTTCTGCGAACGCATCTTTACCGCGTTCGAAGGCTCGGTGCATCCGTCTTTCCCGGCCGATGAAGGTGACGTGAAATATCATCAAGGCGCCGTCGGCGAGCGCGAAACGGCGAGTGGCAAGAAAGTTCGGCTGACGCTTTCGCCAAATCCCAGCCACCTCGAAGCCGTCGATCCGGTAGTCGAAGGCATGACGCGCGCGACGCAGGACGAAAGTATGGAGCACCTCGATCTTTCTCGCGAAGAAGCTATGAGTCGAGCGTTACCGGTGCTGCTGCATGGCGACGCGGCGTTTGCTGGTCAGGGCATCGTAATGGAGACTCTGCAATTGGCCCAGCTTCGAGGTTATCGCACGGGTGGGACGATTCACATCATCATCAATAATCAGATTGGATTCACCACCTCGCCGGAAGCCGGCCGCTCCTCGATTTACTCGACTGACGTGGCGCGCATGACGCAGTCACCGATCTTTCACATCAACGGAGACGATCCCGAAGCGGCGTATCGTACGTTGCGCATCGCACTTGATTATCGGCAGCAGTATCACAAGGACGTTGTGCTCGATGTCGTCGGGTTCCGTCGCCTCGGACACAACGAAACGGACGAGCCTAGTTACACGCAACCATTGATGTATCAGCGCGTGAAAGAACATCCAGGCGTCCGCGCTAAGTACACGAAACAGTTGATACGCGAAGGCGCGATCGACGAGGCGGGCGTGAATCAATTGATCGAAGAGCGCATTCGTCGCTACGAAGATGCGTTGGCGCGGGCGAAGGAAATCGCCGCGAAACAGAAATCCGCCGAGGCGTTTGCGCCCGCGGTCGAAGAACTTGATGGATCGAATATTGTCAATACGGCAATCGAACCTGACGTAATCAAGCTGATCGCGCAACGGATTTCGTTGGTGCCTGAGGGCTTCAACCTGAATCCAAAAATGGTCAGTCAATTGGCGCGCCGCGCGAAGATGGGCGAAGGTGCTCAGCCAATGGATTGGGCCTTTGCCGAAGCGATTGCCTTCGGTTCGCTCGCGCTCGAAGGCACGCGCGTGCGCCTGAGCGGTCAGGATTCGGGACGCGGCACCTTCAGCCAGCGACACGCCGTTTTGTATGACACGCAAACCGGGCAAGCATGGGCGCCGCTTTCCGAGTTGAGCTCCCAAGAAAATCCGCGCGGACGTTTCGAAGTTTTCGACAGCTCCCTTTCCGAAGCCGGGGTGCTCGGCTTCGAATATGGTTATTCGGTGGTCGCCGCCGATGCGCTCGTGATGTGGGAAGCTCAATTCGGCGATTTCAACAACGTCGCGCAATCGATCGTCGATCAATACATTGCGGCCAGCGAAGATAAATGGAAGCAGACGTCTCGACTGACAATGCTGCTACCCCACGGTTACGAAGGCCAGGGGCCGGAACATTCCAGCGCGCGACTCGAACGTTACTTGCAACTTTGCGCCGAAAACAATCTCTGCGTGTGTTATCCAACGACGCCCGCGCAATATTTTCATCTGCTGCGGCGACAAGTAACAGCCGGCTTTGCACGACCGCTGATTATCATGACGCCAAAGAGTCTGTTGCGTTTGCCGGCGGCGGCTTCATCACTGGATCAATTAACGAGCGGCGGCTTTCAACCAATCATCGATGATAGGGAGTTGAGCGATCCTGCCAGCGTCGAGCGCATCGTTCTGTGCAGTGGAAAAGTCTTTTACGACTTGAAGGAAGCCAGGAGTTCAGTGTCAGAACCGCGAGCGGGCCGGGGTCCCCGCGCGGGCAGCCCGCGTGGGGTGGAGGTTGCGACCGTCCCTCAACACAACGATAGAGGAACCGAGGGTTCATCCGATTCGAGCCGCGATCGCCTCGCGATCATTCGCCTTGAACAGTTCTATCCGTTTCCGCTTCGTGCCCTGACCGAAACAATCGCCCGTTACCCAAACGCGGACGAACTCGTGTGGTGCCAGGAAGAACCCAAGAACATGGGCGGCTGGACTTTCATGGAATCGCGTCTGGAGAATTTGCTGCCGCGTTGCGAACGGCCGCGATACATCGGACGCGATGCCTCAGCGAGTCCGGCGATTGGAAGTTACGCAGTGCATATTCAGGAGCAGGAGCGTTTGGTGAACGCGGCGTTAACGATTGACTGATACATTTTTAACCGCAGAGGACGCCGAGGTAATCGCAGAGGGACACTGAGGGTCCTCTCTGCGACCTCTGCGAAAACCTCCGCGATCCTCTGCGGTTAAGTTAGCTTTGGTCGCTTCATGATCGCCGCGATAATCGCCGAGAACACGATTCCGAAAAGCGCAAACCCAACTAAAACGCCCATGAATGCCTTAACGTAGCTGGTCTCGCCTGCCTGCTGCATCATCTTCGGCCCGATCGCAGCCAGAAGAACCACAAAGTAAAGGCTCGTCAGGATCGCATATGTGACTGCAATCGCGATTCCTGTTTTCCAACCATCGCCGAAAGTCAAAGAACCACCATTCGCGGTGCGCTTGGCTTTGATACCGAATACCAACCCCGCGATAGCGGCGAAGTTGAAGACGAAAAGATCGGCAAGCTGCGCCGAAGGCCCTTCAAAGTGCAAAACGAAATGTTTCAGCGCCACCCAGGCGGCGATGGCGACAGTTACTGCGATTCCGTATTTGAGTATGATCTTCATCGAACAACTTCGGTCAAAGGCGGACAAGTCCGCCGCCTAAACGAATCATAATCGGGCGGGCGGTAGCCCGCCTCTAAACGATTTCTGACTCTACAGCTTCTATCGCTTCTCGTCTTTGCAATCTTCGTTCAAGTCTGCGCGCCAGATGGGCCATCGGCAAACTCATCGCCAAATAGAATAACGACACTGCGACTCCGAGTAAAAGGAACTGGCCTGACGCATTCGCCAATTCACGATAGGCAGTCGCCAATTCCCAAACCGAGATCGCATACGCCACCGAAGTATCTTTGAATAGCGACACGAAGTCGTTGGTCATTGGCGGCAGCGCGATGCGAAATGCCTGCGGCAGAATGATGCGGCGAAACGCGAGCAACGGATTCATACCGAGCAAATACGCGGCTTCCCATTGTCCGCGCGGAATCGCCTCCAATGCTGCGCGATAAACCTGTGATTCGTAGGCCGCGTAGTTGAGGCCTAAACCTACGAGCGCAGTTAGCCAACCAGGCATCGCTAGGCCAATCGTCGGCAAGCCGAAATAGAGAAAGAGCAACTGCACTAAAACCGGCGTGCCACGGAAAAACTCGATGTAGATGGTGCACAGCCACTGAAGCCATGCAGGGCCCTTTGATTGTCCGATCGCCAGCGGCATTCCCAGAACCACGGCGATTAACATCGAACCGAACGCGATCAGCACGGTAACCATTGCCGCGCGCGTGAGTCGCCAGACGGCTTCGCGCCAATTGAAAACCGCCGAGGTGATTTCATAACCGCCGCTGCTGGTCGGTTGTCCCGAACGAGTAGGGCCCAGCAATTCCGTCTGCGCATCGTTCCAAAGATTCCATTTACGCAGAATCTGTTCGAGCGTTCCCTCGCGAATGACACGATCGATGGCTGCGTCAACTTCGGCTTTCAACGCGTCGTCGCCTTTACGAAGGCCGATGTTGTAAGTGCCGCGAAAGAACGGTTCGCCCGCCCGCTTCAACGTGGCACTTTTGCTTGCGTAAAAGACTTCCGCCGGCACATCCATCAACACGGCATCGATGCGTTTCAATTCCAAATCACGATACGCGGCCACCGGATCGGCATAGCCGCGCATGGGAATCCCTTCTTTTTGAAGCAAACGAGAAGCCGCCGTATTCCCCAGCGTGCCGACCACGCGATTGCGGCAATCGGCAAGAGAGTTGATTCGCTCTTCGCCTTTTCGCACCGTCAAGGCGAGTTGAAAGATGTAGTAGGGTTTGCTGAACTGAATTTGCTTCGCGCGATCGGCGGTGGGTTCCAGTCCGTTGACGATCACGTCGAACGATCCACGCTGCAGCGCCGACACGAGTGTTTCCCAGTCCGAAGGAACAAACTCGGGCTTGCGATCCATGGCCGCGGCCAAGGCGTCGACCATTTCCTTTTCGTAACCGATGTATTGATCAGGATGATTTGGATCGTTGAAGACGTAAGGCGCGCCGCCGCTCGGATCGGCGCCCCAGCGCAGAACCTTCTGAGCGTTTACCGTGCTAACGCACAGTACTGTCGCCAGCGCCACGCTGATGAAAAAAATCAATTTGCGGAAGTCGACCATTTCAAATTTGGCTAAGGCTAAAGGAGCGCATTGTACCTGAGTTCGGCGCCGTTTGGCTTTCAGAGTGACGATTGCAGTCCGCCAATTGAAAGTAGATAAGTCGGTTTTACGAGACGGGATCAACCGCAACGCGGTTGCATCCTTCAGCCCAACGTTGCCGTTGCGGCTACGTTGGGAATGGAATGAAATTGGATCAGTCAACCGCAACGCGGTTGCGCCGGTATTGAAAGCTGGTGTGTTTAATCTTCGTCTCTGCGCAACCCAGGCACAACCCTTTCAGGGTTGGGAAAATTGTCGCCTCCGAGTCCCAAGGTAGCCGCAACGGCAACCTTGGGCTGGAGGATGGAACCGCTTTGCGGTTGTGGCGGCAAATCAGCAATTCGATTACAATCTCGGCCCATGTGCACTGATCGAAGAGATTTCTTGCGAGCTTCCGCCGGACTTGCCGGCGCCGCGTTTTTCTCGAAGGGTTTCGCTTTTGCTGACACGAGCGAGATTGAAGCCATTCAACAACGCCAGGACGTTCCCGCTGTCATCAGAAACCTGCGGCGCATGACTGCGGATGTTGTGCCGATCAGCGACGACGAGCGCAGATCGCGCATCGCCAAAGCGCAGCGGTTGATGGGAGAGCAGAAGATTGATGCGATCTACCTTGAGCCGGGTTCGAGCATGTTCTATTTCACCGGCGTGCGCTGGGGCACGAGCGAGCGCATGTTCGCAGCCGTGATTCCACAGCGCGGCGAGTTGGCTTGGGTCTGTCCGAAGTTTGAAGAGGAGCGCGCGCGCGAATTGATCAGATTCGGCAACGACGTGCGTACCTGGGAAGAAGACGCCAGCCCTTATCGTCGCGTCGCGCAGATAATTCGCGATCGCGGGATTCGTACCGGGCGCGTCGGGATCGAAGAACGCGTGCGCTTCTTTCTCTACGACGGCATTCGTCAGGAGGCTCCCAAGATCGAGTTCGTTAGCGCCACGCCGATAACTGCGGGCTGTCGCATGTTCAAATCGCCTGCTGAGATCGCCCTGCTACAAAAATCAAACGATCTACTCCTGATCGCTTATCGCGCGACCTGGGCGACAATGCGCGACGGCATGCCGCAACAGGAATTTGCCAGCAACTGCGCCACCGCGCTGCGCAATCTGGGGGTGGACGGCGGAATCTTTTGCAGCTTCGGCAAGTACACAGCGTTTCCGCACGGCAGCATCACGCCGCAGAAACTGCAAGCGGGCGACGTGGTCCTGATGGAACCAATCGGACATCACGCGCACCTTCGTTTTCGGGAAGCCGACTCAGCGCCAACGCGACATTTGGAATCTGGAGCGGAAATCGCAGGACGCGGGCTTTGCCGCCGCAAAAGTCGGCGCGCCCTGTGAATCAGTGGATGCTGCCGCGCGCAAGGTGATCACCGACGCCGGCTTTGGCCCCGATTACAAAGTGCCCGGCTTGCCGCATCGCACGGGTCACGGCATCGGACTCGACGGACACGAATGGACCAACTTTGTGCGGGGCAACAAAACACCGATTCAACCCGGCATGTGTTTCAGTGATGAACCGACGATCGTGATCTATGGTGAGTTTGGAATTCGTCTGGAAGATTGTCTTTACATCACCGACAAAGGGCCGAAGTTTTTTACTGAACAGAGCCCGTCGATCGACAAGCCGTTTGGATAGTTCGAGTGCTGGACCTGACTCTTGACCCCCGAAACTAACTGACAACAAAGGAGGCCGATGAAAAAATGAAAAACTATCTGGCTGCCGGATTTTTTGCCCTCGTTTTTGCAGGGGCAGGATTTCTTGCGAGTGTTGCGGGACTTAAATCAACGGTTGCAGCAGACGTTCAAAATGTGAAAATCGTCAATTCCCGAACACCATTCCTCGCAAAAGTCGACCTTGACGTCGGCAAGGGAACAGCGAGCAATTTTACGACCCAGGACATACAGCAGATATTTCAAGTGCCTGACGGGAAGCAGTTAGTCATTGAACATGCGTCGGCAGAGGTAAATCGATCAACTCAAGTTGATCTCGCGATCTATCTCCTCGGCCCTGGCGACGCCTCGACCAAGAGAATTTACCTAAGCAACTCTCCCCAGACGCCGTTCCCTCACAAGATCATCTTCAGTCAAGCGATTCGCTTATACGCTGATCCCGGCGCCAAAGTAGAAGTGATCGGGGAGTACAACGTGGATGCACAGAGGATCGCAATGCGTCCGGTGTTTTGCAGAGTTATCCTCTCGGGATATCTCGAGGATGTTCCGTAAGATTAGGAATTCCAGACGTGCTCGAACGTCGTGATGCAGCCGCGAGGTCGACGAGCTAATGAAGTTGCTCACGAAGTAGATTGTTCGTTGCTTCGAACGATTGCTCGTCCCAACTTTCCCCACGTCTGCTCTTCGTGGTAAAAGAGCGTCACAATTCGCTCGCCTTCAATAGAGGCTAGGTAATCACCACTGCCGCTCAAACTCGCTGAACTCTTCCTCCAGTTTCCATTGCAGTTTTGCTTTCTCGCTGCCATCAAGGTATTGCCGGCAGCCGTTCGAGGTGAGTTTCATCAACGCTATGTCCTGAGTGCACTGTGTCACTGGCATAAACTTATGCGCATCGCTCCATAGGCTGCCACCGGCGATGAAAGCGTACTGAAGACTCTTGCGCGTCATCGTCTTCATTTGAATGTATCCGAGCCCCTGGTCTTCAGCGGCTTTCAGGAACTCGCGGGAGATTTCTGAACGCGAAACACCTTCATCGTCTGTCGCGAGTGCGACGGGCACGCCGTATTGCATGTAAGTCGCGAGCGGATGTTGCGCTCCCGCGACTCCGAGAATTAAATCGTTACTCGACAGACAGATTTCGACCATCACGTTGCGCCGGGCCATTTCTTTCAAGAGTTCAAAAGGTTCGCGCTCGTGCATGATGTCCACGCCGTGGCCGATTCGCTCGGCGCGCGCGGTCATGACGGAGTCGCGTATGTGAAATGTCAGACCGTCGGGTGGCACAACGCCGGGCGCTAGTTCGCCGGCGTGCAAGCTTACATGCGCCCGCGGATACAGCGGACGAAGGTATTGCAGCATCTGCATCTGAACGGAAAAATTTGTCATTGACGAAAGGCCGTCTTCGGCTTGCACGAGATTCAGGCCCACGACTTTTGAATTTGGATCGTTGGCCAGGGCGAACCCTGTCACCATCTGGGCAAAGACCTGCTGGAGCTTCGCGCCGCGGGACACCTGCGCGATGTAGCGAACCGTCACCAGGCAACCGGGATCAGCCTCAGCGGCGCCGCATTTCAAGAGGCCATTCTTGACGATCTCGGCGTCTTGTAGATTCTTGATCCCGGTAACTGCAGCGCTGTCAATCCCGTTGCTCTTGAGTTTATTCAGAGTACTTTCGGGATTTCCGTCCCAGCCGACTTTGTCGCCGATCTGGCTGGAGACGACACCAGTCGGCGTTCCATCCGGCGTCAGCATCAGCTCCAGGTAGAGCACATGACCGCGCGCCGCTCGCGCCACCGCTTCGGCAAGCATCTTTCCCGTCTGGTTCCAGGTGGCTGGTCCGAATTTGCCGAACGTATCGAAGAAATGATCGTGACCGCTTTGGCCGGAAAGTTGCCAGTTGCGCATCGACCACGCATCGATCATCTGACCGTAGAGCATCGAGTTCGCGAGCGCAGTGCTTGCCATTGGCTGTCCCGACTTAGGATCGCAACCCGTCTTCGGCGGCGGCAACAACGCCATCGTTGTAGTGTTGATGCAGAGCCCATTGTCCGAGGCCCATTGAATATACGACTCGGCATAAATCGCGCCGGAAAGGTGATTATGGAGATCGCCGCCCTTCGGCATAGCCAGCAGAAATGCCAGTAGTTGCGGCGGCGATTTGCGCAGTGATTCGAAATGGCGGGCCGTTCGTTGTTCTGAAGAGATAACTGAACTGGTTTGTGTGTCGTCAGACGTTCGGCGCGCCTGGGCAGGCGAGGACAGGACGTAAGACAGAACGAGTACTAGAGCCGCGGCGAATTTCCCGCCCCTCACAATTAGAATGTGTCTGCGCATCTTATTGGCTCACTCAGGCGCTTAGGATTAGAACAAAGCGGGAGGTGCGATCATCGTTAGGGGTTTGACGGTGAATTGAAAAACTAAATCATTGTGATCTAATCATCATGATTCGCGGCTATCGTTGCTTCAGCTTCTGCAACGCTTCCTCGCCCAGAAAGTCAAATAGCAACTTGAGATCGTCGGAGGCTGCCGCGTCGGTCGTGCCAATCGTCTCGGTTTGGCCGGCGTCATTGATGGTAACGTCGTACTGAAAATCATCCGCGACCGGTGGTGCGCCTTGTGACTGGGTCTGCTGATCAAAAGGGCGCGCCCTTTCGATCAGCTTCTCCAGTTCCTGGGCGCGTTCATGCGGCAGTTGCGCGGAGTCAATCTCTGCGCGCAACGGAATGTTCGCAAAACCGCCCGTTCGTTCAAAGCTTATGCGCATTAACGCCGACCGCCGGCCGCAGCCGCAACCGCTGTAGTGCCGACCGTAATACCTACGACGGCCCACGCTGCCTTGACTGCCTTCTGTTCCGCGCTGCCTACACCGTAGAGCGTTCCCGCGACTTCGGAAGTCATTGCTGCACACTCAGCGAACTGAGTATTTGGTTGCACCTTGTCGACGAGGGTACGGTACCAGATAAGTCCAGCTTTCTCCCAGGCCGACCCTCCCAAGGCGATCGCAAGTTCGTAGAAAGCTTTGTTCGGAATTCCTGAGTTGATGTGGACTCCACCAAAGTCGGCTGTCGTATTGACGAACTTGCTCATGTGCGCCGGTTGCGGGTCCTTACCGAGAACCGGATCGTTATAGGCCGTTCCCGGATTCTTCATCGAACGAAGCGCGACGCCCTGAATGTTAGGCCCGAAGATGCCTTCGCCGATCAGCCAATCCGCCTGTTTTGCTTTCTGGTTTTTGGCATATTGCTTAACCAACGAACCGAAGACGTCTGAAAAGTGCTCATTCAGCGCTCCGGGTTGATCCTGATAGACGAGGCCTGCTTCATATTGCGTAACTCCGTGAGTCAACTCGTGGCCGATTACGTCGAGGCTCTTGGTGAAGCGCTGAAAGATTTGTCCATCGCCGTCACCATAGACCATCTGCTGGCCGTTCCAGAACGCGTTGTTGAAATTGCGGCGGTAATGAACTGACGAATCCAACCGCAGACCGCGATCATCGATCGAGTTTCGGTTAAAGACCTTGAAATAAAAGTCATAGGTCTTGCCTGAACCATCGTAAGCCTCGTTGACAGCAGTATCGCTGCTCTTTTTATCACCCTCGCCGCGGACCAGCTTGCCCGGCAAGGTCAGCCCGTTTTGCGCGTTGTAAATCGTGCGGCGCTTAACGCCAGTCGGGGTGGTCGCAAGCATGGCGAAAGTATTCAAAATTTCGCGCTGTCCGCGCATGTGCGCCGACACATTCAAGGCTTGATAGGCACGCTCTTTCTGCTTGTCGTTGCCGTTGCGGGCAATGTTTTCGTGAACGTGTGGTGGAATGATGTAACAAATGCCGTGGCTTAGTTCCTTGCACATTGTGGTTTGTCCTCCAAAGTGAAGTGGGCGGACGTTGTTTTACCGTGTGGGATTCAGTGTGAGTGGCAAACAGGTCTTGCGGCTCGCATGTGAATATCCAAAGGTGAAGCTCGCCCATAAAGGGCCTCACCGTCACGATCGAAACTGAAATCCACGAGAGCGACGGAATAAGATCTCGGTGCTCTCCGAAGATTCGCGGGCACTCTACAGCGACTTCCTTACTTGGTCAAGGATTTATTGGTTCGTTGCGCTAGCTAAAATGATCTCGAAGGCTTTTCTGTCTTGACATCTTACTTTCGCAAAATTCCGGATCGGGCTCGTCCTGTCTCGTGGCTTATCTTGATCCGAAACACGGCTGTCCCGAGGCCAACTTGCATTTAGACCAGCGGCGAGCGGGGTAGTGGTGCAGTTTGATGGAGTGGCACGGGCGTCCCGCCCGTGAATCACGCGCAAGATGCGCGTGCCACATTCAAACTGCATCACTACCGGCGCGCGGGAATGGCTGTCAATTTCTATCGTCTCGTGTATCATAGCGCCGCTTTTTCAATCCCTTTCCAATAACCGTTCAGGCGTTCACGTCAGAACATTGAAGGAGAATCCGATGTTAAGAATGACTTTATTGATTTTCGCCGTGCTGTGCGTCGCCATTTTGATTGGATGCAGCAAGACAGAAACGATGAACAACAACAACTCGACCGCGGGTAGCACTGACAAGCCGAAGACCATGTCCACCCCGGAGAAGACAATGGCTTCGACCGGCGAGAAGATTGGCGTGCCTGAATGCGATAACTTCATCGCCAAGTACGACGCGTGCCTTTCGAAGGTGCCGGAAGTTGCGCGCGCTCAATACAAGAATGCTTTGGCACAGTGGCGCGAACAATGGCGGGGCCTCGCTCAGAACCCCCAAACCAAAGCCACACTAGTTTCAGTTTGTAAGCAAGCTGCCGAGCAACAGGCTGCGGCGTTGAAGTCGTACGGTTGTGGTTTCTGATCGACGACTTTCATTCACACCCGGTTTCAACCGGGTGCTCGGGCGAAATCATCGCTCGCATAACCGTTTCAACGGTTTCCATCGTGACTTCTGGGAAAACCGTTGAAACGGTTAGAAACCCAATAGGAACGACGTAGTCACCCGGTTGAAACCGGGTGAGAATTAGAGCGCCACTATTTTTTCTGCACTACTGCACTTGAAAGCTGTGGGTCTTTTCGCTCCTCTGCTATAATCTCGCCCCATGAAAACACAACTCTTTCGCTCAATCGCTGTAGCTCTCCTGGTTCTCTTTTTCGCTCAATCGTCCTGGGCCACTTGCGGAGGCGGTGGCGGTGGTGGGGGCGGCGGCATGAACAATGGCGGAGGTGGCGGTGGCTCGAATGCGCCGGTATACATCGTACCGTGGAAAAAAGCTTCCGCTGCGCCGGCCGCAGGGCTGGTGCTGTATTGGTTCCCAGCGTCGAGTAACGAGTACAAGAATTCGAGCCTCAAGGAATCTCGCACCCTGTCGCTCTACGCTTCGCAATGTGTGGCGATGCAAGTAGCGGACGGCCAACTTCCAATTGCCGACAAACTGATCGGCGAATCGAAGTTGCCGGTCGCCGTATTGGCGAAGGCTGACGGCACGCCGATAAATAAAATCGAAAACACGAATGGCAAACTCAGAGTCGCAGACGTTGAGAAGCTGGTCGACGGCGAGATGAAGCAACGCGAAAGCTCCCTTGACGGCCAGATGAAAGATGCTGCGGCCAAAGTGAAGGCCGGCGATAAAGATGGCGCCATCGCTATTTATAAGGCCGTGCTCGAGCAGAAATGCCTGTTTCAGAAAAAAGCCAAGGAAGCGGCGAAGCAATTGAAGAACCTCGGCGTCGCAGACATCGCGAGTGTCCCTCCGGGTCCGATCTTCGAGCGTCGTCAAAGCGCACTGATTGAGCAAACAATGCGGCGCGGCTTGGTTGCTGAGATGAATGCGCACTATGTGCTGGCGAACAATTTGTACCAGCAAGCGCACTTGATGGATCCGGCCGATCCGACTCCGTTGCGGTATCTCGGTGAAAACTATCGTCATAACATCGGTGACTGGGCGAAAGCTCGCGAGATGTTCGACGCCATCTTGAACATGCCGGCCGATCTGCTCTCACGATCAGTGGCCTTGCACGGTCTCGGGAAGATGACGATCCATGATGGCGAATTCAAGAAGGGATTGGCTTTGATGGAACAGGCGGTGGCAGAGTTTCCGCTAGCGTTGGCTTATCGTAACCTCGCGGTCTATTGGAACTCGGAAGGCAATCCCGTCAAGGGCAACGAGTACACGCAGACGGCGCTCGCACTCGATCCGAAAGATCCTTACAACCTCGTCTTTGCGGCGGTGTTCATGGCGGCGAACGGAAAGAAGGACGAAGCCCTGAAGATTGCGCGTGAGAACGTCAATCTCATGCCGGCTTCGTATAATCTGGCGGCGATCTACGCGCAGAACGGTCAACGTGACAAGGCGCTCAGCCTGTTGCGGCGTCACTTCTTCCAATACGAGCGCTACAATTCGGTCCGCGCGAAGGAAATGATGGAAGCACGCGTCGATGCGGTGTTTGATTCGATTCGCACTGATCGAGAATTTGTCGCGTTGACTCGTGGTGCGGATGGCAGATTGCCGATTCCCATGAAGGGCATGCCAGCAACGCAAGCGACTCCGAATCGGTAACCCGAATTTTCACATCGGCCTTTAGAGGCGGGCTACGGCCCGCCTTTTATGTCCCGGCTGCGATGCTCAATCCATTGTTGACGCGCAGCGGATCTTCGTAAAGAATTGCCCTTGGAGGATCAAGCGATGTCGGACATTCAATACGTCTCAGACGAGAGCGGCAATCCGACGGCCGTCATCGTGCCGATTGAGTTGTGGCGCGAGATTGAATCAGAAAAGGAGACCGCGTATCTGCTTGAGAGCGAGAACATGAAGCGACGGCTCCTGGAAGCAAAGGAACGTCAAACCGGAATTCCATTCGAGGAAGCCCGTGAGAAGCTTGGAATTTGATCCAGCCGCATTTGAAGATTTGGCCTGGTGGATTCAGCAAGATCGCGACAAGGCTTTTCGCATTGTTAATCTGATAAAAGATGTTCAGCGCGATTCCTTTAGAGGAAT
>QHXG01000063.1 GCA_003222845.1 Acidobacteriota bacterium
AAATATGAAGGCGAGCCAAACAACCGGCGCGCACCACACCGAAGGGAAGATTAGCGGCACGAGAGCGCCGACTGCGCCGCCGGCAAACATCAACCCAAGCGTCAGCCGGGAAGGTTGAATCGAAATCGAGACCCGCTCGCTTCGTCGAGAAAATACAGACGCACGCAACAACGCTGCCGTTTCAAACATCGCCGGAAAGATCGTCGCAAAGGCCCAATCATAACCAACCCGACGCAAGTACGGGTTCGGTTCCAGGTCGTGATAATGCCACCATAATTCGAGATTGGATTTCCAGAATCGGGGCGCGTTATAGAACTCGAACAGCCACCAGCCGGCGATCGAAACTACGGCGATGATGACGAACTCGAGGCGGTCGGTCATCAAAAGCGATCGCGCCTTGAGCTTAAAAACCAGCGCGTCGACGAAAAGAATGTATCCGGTCCAGACAATCGGTGTGAACCAGTGACCGACAAGTTGATTGCCACCGAAGAGCAATACCTCCGCCGCGATAATAATCGCTATTCCGGCGTAACCATAAGGCGCGAATCGCGTTTTAGGGCTGGCAGTGTCCATCGTTCATCGCTATTATGGGGCCGCGTTAATCCGGCGGCAATAAAAGTCTGATGCGAACACCAGTAATCCGAAACCAGACGGAAGGACAAATACGATGAAATGCATGAGCAGACTGATACCAGTTTTGCTACTGTCGGCGCTTTCTTTCACTGCGTGTGTGAAGGGACCCGAAGGCGGAAACAAGAAAGTCAAAGGCTCGGGTCCCGTGCGCATCGGCTTTTCGATGGACACGCTGAAAGAAGAGCGCTGGCAGCGCGACAAAGCTTCGGTTGAGCAGCGCTGCAAAGAAGTCGGCGCCGAGTGCGAAGTGCAGGTCGCTAACGGAGACGATGCGGTGCAAACGAAACAGTGTGACAACCTTTTGACGAAGGGTGTGGATGTTCTGATTGTCGCGCCGCACAACGGTCAGATCGCAGCGTCGATTGTGGAAGCGGCGCATCGCCAAGGCGTGCCCGTCATCAGTTACGATCGTTTGATTCGCAATGCCGACGTCGATCTATATGTGTCACATCAGGTCGTCAAGATCGGACAGATGCAGGCGCAGTATGCGCTCGACCACGTCGCCAAAGGTAATTATGTTTTGATTGGCGGATCGCAAACGGACAACAATGCTTTGTTGTTGATGGATGGACAGATGAGTGTCTTGCAACCCGCGATCGATCGCGGCGACATCAAGATCGTGGCAAAGCAATTCGCGCGTGAGTGGCTCGCCAGCGAAGCGCTACGCATCACCGAAGACGCGCTTACAAAGAACAACAACGACATTCAGGCGATCGTGGCTTCGAACGATGGTACGGCCGGCGGCGCGATCTCGGCGCTGCCGCCTCAATTGGTAGGAAAGGTACTAGTGACCGGACAGGACGCATCGCTCGACGCGGTGCAGCGGATCGTCGAAGGAAAGCAGACAATGACGATCTATAAGCCGATTCAGCCGCTTGCATTGAGTGCCGTAGATTCGGCGATCAAACTGGCCCGCGGCGAGAAGATAGATGCGAAAGATAAGATTAACAACGGTAAGAACGACGTGCCGTCGATTCTTCAGGAGCCGATAGTGCTCGACAAGAACAAGGTGATGCAAACCGTAATCAAAGACGGCTACCACAAGCTGGAAGATGTTTATAAGAATGTGCCGAAGGATCAGTGGCCTCAGCAGGAGTAGTCAAGCGATTGCAAAATGAAAATTGAAAAATGCAAATTGTTTTGAAGAAGGAATCATCGTGATATGTTGCTTTCCCCGGGACGTTCGTAATTTGCAATTTGCATTTTTCAATTTTCAATTTGCAATGTTTTTGGCTGAAGTGTGAACGTCTTCCGCGCTTGACGCGATTTTAGGGATGGCTCCTTCACTGCTTGAAATGAAAAGCATCACCAAGACGTTTCCAGGTGTCAGAGCCCTGGACGGCGTCAACTTCGATCTTCGTCAAGGTGAGATTCATGCGTTGGTTGCGTTGGTCGGCGAAAACGGCGCAGGCAAATCGACTCTGATCAAAATTCTCGCCGGCGTATATCCACATCCCGAATATGGTGGCGAGATTCTTATCGACAGTTTGGAAAAGCGCTTTGCCAATGTTCGTGAAGCTGAGCAAGACGGCATCGCCGTCATCTATCAGGAACTGTCACTCGTGAAGGAGCTCAGCGTGGCTGAGAACATTTTTCTTGGTCGCGAGCCTCGTCGCGTCGGGGTGATCAATTGGGAAACCCTTTACAGTCGCGCGCAAAAACTGCTCAGTGATTTGCACCTCGAAATTGATCCGCGCACGCCCTTAGTTAATCTGGGCATCGGGCAGCAGCAGCTTGTCGAGATCGCCAAAGCGCTGTCGCAAGATGCTCGTATCCTCGTGCTGGACGAACCAACGGCGGCGCTAACTGACGCTGAAGTTGAAATCCTGTTTGGCATTCTGAATAGGCTGCGGTCGCGCGGCGTGGCGATGATTTACATCTCGCACAAACTGGATGAAGTATTTCGGATCAGCGATCGGATTACCGTGCTGCGTGACGGTCGTACGATCGACACGAGCGCGGCGCGCGAAACGGATGAATCGAAGGTCATTGCAAAGATGGTCGGCCGCGAAGTCGATCAAATCTTTCCCGAGCCCCATCACGATCGGGGCGAGGTTGTCTTCGAAGTCCGCAATGTCATCGTGGAAGATCCGGCAGTCCCTGGCAAGTTGTTTGTAGATCGCATAAGCTTCGCCGCTCGCAAGGGCGAGGTGCTCGGCATCGCCGGGTTAATGGGTTCAGGACGAACAGAATTACTGATGGCGATCTTCGGCGCGCACCCTGGCCGCAAATCCGCTGAGATATATGTTGACGGAAGACTCGTGCAAATCAAACAACCGGCCGACGCCATCAGACAAGGCATCGGTTTCGTCACTGAGGATCGGAAACGTTACGGACTTATTCTCGATCAGACAATTCTGCGGAACATGACGCTTGCTGGTTTGCGCAAACTTTCCGGCCGTTTCGTTACGAACGAAGATGCCGAGGCTGCGGCCGGCGAACGTGCCGCTGGCGATTTGCGAATCAAAGCGGCTTCTGTTTTCACCATCGCGGGAACGCTGTCCGGCGGCAATCAACAAAAGGTCGTGTTGGCAAAATGGTTGTTGACGAATCCGCGCGTCCTGTTTCTCGACGAGCCAACGCGAGGAATCGACGTGGGCGCGAAACAGGAGATTTACGCACAGATTAATCAACTGGCAGAAGAAGGCCTGACGATCATCCTCGTTTCATCTGAGCTGCCAGAGGTCCTCGGACTTGCTGATCGAGTGATTGTCCTCCACGAAGGCCGCATAACCGGCGAGTTCACCAGAAACGAAGCGACCCCCGAAGCGGTGATGTCGTGCGCGACGGGACGTGAGCGACAAGCAGCGTGAGATCCGTTAATGACTGAAACTTCGCGAACGGGGCGTTTTAAACTTCGCACCTCAGCACTGCGCGCTTACACGATGCTGCTCGCGCTGGTCGTGATCTGGCTTTTCTTTCAGTGGGCCACGATCGATCAATACCATCCCTACGGCCTCTTCCTCGGCGCCGTTAACTTTTCAAAACTCTTGCAGCAGATGGCCGTGACCGGCGTGCTCGCAGTAGGCATGCTGATGGTAATCGTTTGCGGCAACATCGATCTTTCGGTCGGCGCGGTTGTCGGTCTCGCCGGCGGCATCGCGGCGTTGACTCAAGGATGGGGACTTGTTCCATCGCTGGCGGCAGCGATTTTTGTTGGGTTGCTAATCGGAGCCGTGCAGGGAGCGCTCGTTGCCTACGTAAACATTCCCGCCTTCATCGTGACGCTCGGGGGACTGGAAGCATGGCGCGGCGTGATTCTGAGGTTAACCAAAGGCGCGACGATTCCAGTCGAACTTCCGTTCTTCCGTTCCCTCGGACGCGAGCTTATTCGTCCTCGCATTGGTCTGGGGCTCGCCATTGTCGGCATTGCAGCAATCGTGTGGACGAACATTCGACGCAAACGCGCGCGACAACGCCACGGATTAACGGCCTTGAGTGTTGGCGCGATCGCGGCGCGGATTGCAGTTCCATCGCTCGTGATCGTTGCGTTCATCTTTCTGATGAATCAGGGGGGCGGCGTGCCGATCCCAGTGATCTTCTTATTGGCGGTTGCGATCGCCGGAGCCTTCTTAACAGCAAACACCACTTTTGGTCGCTATCTTTACGCCATCGGCGGCAATCCTGACGCGGCGCGATTGTCGGGGATTAATCTGAAGCGATACATCCTCGTTGCGTTTTGTTTGATGGGCGCGCTCGCGGGGATCGCTTCGATTCTGCACACCGCGCGTGTCGGCAGCGCCTCGCCCGACGCCGGTACTTTGATGGAACTCGACGCCATTGCCTCGTGCGTGATCGGCGGCACGAGCTTGATGGGCGGGCGCGGCACAGTCTTCGGCGCGGTTCTGGGCGCGTTGATTCTGGCGAGCCTCGATAACGGCATGTCGCTTTTGAATGTCGAAAACTGGGCGCAGTACGTTGTTAAAGGCGGCGTGCTGGTGGCTGCGGTTGGCTTCGATATGTTCGGAAGAAGAAAGAGTTGATTGAATTTCCCTCTCCCTTTCGGAGAGGGTTAGGGTGAGGGTTTAGTGCGCAACGAGAATACGTCAACTAACTTAACCTCGTGTAAGTCCCTCTCCCCAACCCTCTCCCAAAGGGAGAGGGCGATTGCTAAGGTCTCGCCACGTAATTCAAACGAATCCAACTTGGTCTGCGCCGTTGATCTCGGCGGTACAAATCTGCGCGCGGCGAATATCGATCGCGATGGCCGCGTTCACGAACGCGTCAAGAAATCAACGCCGAAGTCCGACAACGCTGAAGATATTGTTTCCGTGATCGCATCCGCGGTAAGACAGTGTGAAGCCGAAAGCGAGAAGCGTGGCGGCCAGGTTCAAGCAGCCTCAGTGGTGGTGCCCGGATCGGTTCATGCGGAAACCGGAGTGGTCATTAATGCGCCAAACATTCCGTGCCTGCCTGGATACAAACTCGGAACGGCTTTGGGAAACGAACTGGGTCGCCGCGTGCTGCTGGAAAATGACGCCAACGCCGCCGCCCTCGGCGAGATTTGGCAAGGTGCAGCGCGCGGTTACCGCACAATCATTTGTCTGACGCTCGGCACTGGGGTTGGCGGCGGGATTATTCTTGATGGAAAGCTCTGGCGAGGCGTTGATGGCACTGCGGGAGAGATCGGGCACATGAGCGTTGAGCCTTTCGGTGGCGTCAAATGCAAGTGTGGTAACTTCGGTTGTCTGGAAGTCTATGCTTCCGCGACCGCGGTTGTCCGCATGACGCGCGAACAACTGGCCCAACATCCGAGTTCGCGCTTATACTCAATCCCCAGCGATCAACTTACTTCGGAAGAGGTCCATCGCGCGGCCGTCGAAGGCGATTCATTGGCGCTTGAGGTCTTTCATTCCGTCGGCGTTCATCTAGGTATCGCGATGGCGAGTGTCGTCGATATCTTTAATCCCGAAATGATCGTTGTAGGCGGAGGAGTTTCAGCGGCGTGCGATCTATTTGGGGGGTATGCGAAGGAAGAAGTAATGAAACGCGCGTTTCCGGTTCCCGCCCAGCGCTGCCTGATTACGAAAGCAGAGTGCGGCGACGATGCTGGGCTTCTTGGCGCCGCGCTGCTGGCATTTCAAAAGCGCGAACCTGATTTCAGCCACGAAAACGCACAAAAAGCATAAGAGCTTTGATTTGCTCGAACTGATCTCCCTTGCGCCTTTTGCGCCTTTTCGTGGCCTGTCGCTTGAAATTACGCAAAAAAGATCGCGTCAAACAAAACAAATTCATCCAGATCGCTCCTCTTACTCTTGTGGCCCGCTTTCATTCTGTGTAATCTGCGCCATCTGCGGATTGTCACTACGGACATGATCGGCCAAACTCTCGGCAATTATAAAATCACGCACAAGCTGGGCGCGGGCGGACAGGGCACGGTTTACAAAGCCACCGATCAGAAGCTGGGCCGCACAGTCGTCGTCAAGGTCTTGCCGGCGGAACTTACGGTCAAAGCAACCAATCTGAAACGGTTCGAGCGCGAGGCGCGGCTGGCTTCGGCGCTGGACCATCCGAACATCTGCACCATCTTTGACATGGACGAAGCGCAAGGCTTGCACTTCATCTCGATGCAGTACGTTGAAGGCAAGAACGTGCGGCAACTTGTCAACGGCAGGCCGCTGGAATTGGAGAGCGCCTTGCGCATCGGGATTCAAGTGACGGACGCGCTCGCGACGGCGCACGCGCGCGGTATCATTCATCGAGACATCAAGTCCGGGAACGTGATGGTCACCGACAGCGGCCAGGTGAAGATTCTGGATTTTGGTTTGGCGAAGCTGCTCGATGAAACCGAGGCGCGAACCGGCGGCATCGATCGGACGGATTTGACTGAAGTAGGCGTGCCTTATGGAACCGCGACCTACGCCGCGCCGGAACAGGCGAAGGGAGATAAGGTAGACGCGCGCGCGGATATTTTTTCTACCGGCGTGTTGCTTTACGAAATGTTGACCGGCACCTGGCCGTTCCGCGGGAAGTCAACCGTCGATGTGCGTCACGCGGTGATTCACGATCAGCCGAAGACTCTGGTGGAGATGCGGCCGGGCGCCACGCCGGTGCGGCTCCAGCAAATTCTGGATAAGGCGCTGTCTAAGGAGCCGCGCGATCGGTACCAAAAGATCGATGAACTCCGCGACGAGCTGCGGAAAGTCCTGCATGACGTGGCCAGCGGCGCGAAGTTCGAAGAAGCCGCCGCGCCAAAGCATCTCGGCGGATCGACTCCCGTGGGCCGCGCGATGCGTTGGCTGCGAAAGCTGAGCGGCGCCAAGGAGACAGCGACCAGCTCGCCGCAATTCACTTCCCGGCCGCTGACGGATGCGCAGGAAAGATCGCTGACCACCACGATCGCGGATCGCGAAAAAAAGAGTCTCGCCGTGCTGCCTTTCAAAAATCTCAATAACGATCCGGCGTCGACCTTTTACGAATTCGCTTTGGCCGATGCGGTGATCACTGAGTTGGCGCGGATTCGCTCGCTGGTGGTACGGCCTTCATCGGTCATGTCGAAATATCAGGGACAGGCCGCCGATCCAAGTGACGTTGGCCGCGAGCTGAATGTCGATGCGGTGTTGTCCGCCGGATTCATTCACGTCGGCGAGCGCTTTCGCGTTAACGCGCAACTTCTTGAGGTTGAGAGCGGCGAAATTATTTGGAGCGATCGCGTCGATGCTTCGGCGGACGACATCATCGCGGTGCAGGACGAAATCACCAGGCGCATCGTCGATGGGTTGCGTTTGGAGTTGAGTCCCGACGAACAAGCTGGCCTGGCGCAGCCGGCGACGGTCAACGCTGAAGCCTATGAAGAATATCTGCGTGGCCGCGATCGATTTGCGCGCTTCATCTTTCGCACCGTCGCGGCGGAGGATTGCGATGCGGCCATTGCACACTTTACGCGCGCGATTGAGTTGGATTCGGAATTCGGACTTGCTTATGACGGTCTTGGCGCCTGTTACGTCAATCGCGTCTTCAAAGGACTCGGCGGCGCCGAAGACTTTGAACGGGCCGAAGGTGCTTTCAACCGCGCCCTGGCCATCGACCCGAACATTATCGAAGCGCGGATGCTGATGGTGTTTGTTCGGTTGTGGAGAGGACAGAAACAGAAAGCGCGCGAGGAAGTGGCGCGCATGCGGCGCGAAGCGCCGAACGAAGCCGTGGTGCATTTCGTGAAGGCGACGCTGCATCGCCTGGACGGCGAATACGATCGAGCGCTGCGAAGTTACGATCGGCTGGTGCATCTCGATCCGGCCGCCTTCGTCGTGGTCAGCTATAACCGCGCTTTGATCTTTCTCTATCAGGGCAGACATGAAGACGCGATGCGGGAACTCGATCGCGCAGCTTCGGTCGAGCCGAACAATCCGCTGCTCAGAAGTGTGCGAGCGTTGACGATGTTCTACCGCGAAGAGATTGATGCCGCGGCCGATCTATTACGCGACGTGCTGGCGCAAAATCCAAATCTGCACGGCGTGCGGCCAAGCTTAGCGTTGTGTCTAAGCAAGCAGAGCAATCATGAGGCTGCGATCGCCGAGTTGAATGAAGATGTAAAGCGAACCGCGTCGGTCGACGCGGACATCGCCTATGCCGTTGCTTCAGTCTATGCGTTGGAAGACAAACGTGACGAAGCACTCGAGTGGCTGCAGCGATCGGTGGCGCTGGGAAACGAAAACAGACCGTGGTTCGAACGCGATCCTAATTGGGCGGAGTTGCGCGAGGACGAGCGGTTTGGCGAACTCATTCACAAGATTACTCGCTAGCTATCCGCAGATTACGCAGAACAAGGTGAGCCACAAAGAGTCACCAAAGCCCACCAAGTTGTCCTAATTCATTCGTCCTTTGGTGCTTTTTCCTGGGCTCGTTTGCCATCTTTCATGCTTATCTGCGTAATCTGCGTAATCTGCGGATTAGGTCTGACGCCTCTCTGTGCTATACTCCCCTTGCTCGCCTTGTTGGGCAATCGGCCCAACAGAATGCACCGCAATCGAAATATCAAGCAGTGAATGGGTGAGTGAAGATTTTTGAAGCCGTCAACTCAGACGGCATTGAACGAACCGCGGACCAGGTTTCAGAGCGCGTCTATAAAATGACTGACGCTTCGCTCCCTGGCGGTCGCTGCCGAGTTTTGAGCATGACTGAGCGGTTCAGCGGAGTTCCCGTTTGAATCAATTCGGTAACCATCTGCAATGGCAGGTGGTACAAAACCACTACGCGAATGATCTCGATCTATTTGATCGACATCAAACGCGTCTCCACTTGTTTTCGCAGGTGGTAATCGCAAATCAACTGCCGGCATATTCTGCCGGCAACTTCCAACCACAACCAAACAGAAGGAAAACGCAGGCAGAGATACCTGCGCACCGCACGCAGGATGCGTGCGCTCCTCAGAAAGAAAATCAATGTCAAGAGAGCTAATTGTTAGTGTTAATGGTCGCGAAAAGAAGATCGCGATCGTCGAGAATGACCGCGTTACTGAGTTTTACATCGAACGCGGCGAACAAAATCAGGGCATCGTCGGGAATATCTACAAAGGCCGCGTAATGCGCGTGCTGCCCGGCATGCAGTCGGCCTTTGTGGATATCGGACTGGAGCGCGACGCGTTCCTCTATGTCACGGATTTCTTCGACGAAGAAGCCGAGTTTGAGCGCATCGTCGTCGATAAATCAAAGAAAGTCGATACCGAAGCCGCAACGCGCGCCGCCACGGAACATATCGAGCAGGCCCGGATCGACCGCGAGCAACACATCGAAGCCACGCATGAACGCGTAGAGCCTTTGCTCGAAGTCGAGCCGGCAATCGCCGAAGAGAAAGTTGAACCGACCGAAGAAGCCGAACCTCGCCGCCGTGGACGACGTGGTGGCCGGGGCCGGGGACGAGCAGCCAAGACCGAGGAGGAGCGCCCGGAAGAACGCAGTCTGATTCCAACCGAGGCTGAACCAATCGAAACGCCTTTCGTCGTCAGTGCCACGGACTTCGAGCGCGTGAGCGATGATGAAGAGCGCGCCATGAACGGTGAGATGTTCAAGGACGCGCGGCTACAGGAACGAATCATGGACGAAGTTCACGCCGTAGAGTTCGACCTTGAAGACGTGCCCAGCGCACCGGTGGGATCGCTCTTGACTGGCAGCACGACTGAGATGAGCGATTTCCAGCGCATTGCCGACGAAGAAGAAGCCGCGCCGGCGCCGCGCGCTCCTACGCGCGAAATCGAGGCCGCGCATGTGCGGGACTTTGTCGATGAGGTCGTGGATGAAAGCTCGCGCGGATTTTCCTTTCAACGAGTCAGCGACGAAGAGGAGTCGCAACTAAGAAGCGAAGCAAGTTCGAAGCCCGTGCCTTCTGCAACACCGACGAAAAAAGAATCGTTAGGCAGTCGGCGCCGCAAAAAAGCCGGCGTAATCAGCCGCCTCTTCAAGGCCAAGAAGGAAGAAGAGGCCCTCGAAGCAGAGAACGAAATGACCGGGCCTGAAACTTCGGAAGAAGAAGTCTTTCCCGACTCTGAAGCGAGCGTCACCAGCGGACGCTCGCATGAAGAATTCGCCACCAGACGCGGTGGACGGCGACGCCGTCGCCCGAAACAATCACCGGCTGGCGTCGAGGGCAACGAAGGGAAAGGAGATAACGACTCAGGTGACGACATCGAAACGCCGGGCGAGCCGTTCGAGGCTCAATCGCCTGAGATGACCGATGACCCATTTGAGGTTGAGGAAATACAAGTTGCGGTCGAAGAGCCCGAGGTGACACCGCAAACTAATGAAATCGCGAAAGCAGCTCCGCGCGATGGTCGTCGCGCTCCGCCCAGCCGTGGCCGACGCCCCGCGCGGCGCGAGCGCACGCAACCGGCGATTACCGATCTCTTGCGCGAAGGCCAGGAGATTCTGGTGCAGATTGCCAAAGAGCCAATCGCCAAGAAAGGCGCCCGCATTACTTCGCACATCGCTTTGCCAGGCCGTTATCTGGTTTACATGCCGACAGTCGAACATCTCGGCGTCTCGCGCAAAATCGATTCCGACAACGAGCGCGCGCGGCTGCGCAAGCTGATTCAAAAAATTCACGTTGAAGAAGGAACGCCAGTGGGCGGTTTTATCGTCCGCACGGCCGGTGTCGGCGCCGGCGAGGCTGATTTGCGCGCCGATGCCCGCTATCTGTTGCGCACGTGGCAGGACGTTCGCAAAGACGCCGAAAAGAGAAAGGCGCCGGCGCTGGTCCATCGCGATTTGGATCTGGTGCAAAGAATTCTGCGCGATCAACTCTCGGAAGACTTCACTGCGATCCGCATCGATGCGGAAGATGAATACCAACGCATTGTCGAGTTTGTGAATCGGATGCAGCCGCGCATGGTCAAGCGGGTCAAACTCTACACGCGCGACGAGCCAATCCTGGAAGCATTTGGAGTGCAGGTCGAAATCGATAAAGCGATTAAACCGCGTGTCTGGCTGAAATCCGGCGGTTATCTGGTGATCAATCAAACCGAAGCGTTGGTGTCTATCGATGTGAACACCGGCAAATTCGTCGGGCGCGGCGCCACGCGTCTGGAAGACACGATTACGCGCACGAACATGGAAGCCGTCGAAGAGATTGCGCGCCAGATTCGGCTGCGCGATCTCGGCGGCATCATTGTGCTCGATCTGATCGATATGGAAGAACGCCGCAACCGCCAACGCGTGATGACTGCGCTCCAGGATTCGCTGCGGCGTGACAAATCACCGACGAAGGTGCTCTCCTTTAACGACTTTGGTTTGGTCATCATGACGCGCAAGCGCGTGAAGCAATCTCTCGAACGCACGCTGTGCACGCCCTGCCAGTATTGCCAGGGTGCCGGGTTGTTGAAATCGCCGCAGACGATCTGTTACGAGATTCTGGAGCAGGCTCGCCGCTTGTCACGCGAAGGCGAAGGCGACGGCTCGCGGCAGGCGATGCTGCGCGTGAATCCGGATGTGGCGAAAGCCTTACGCGGCCCGGAGCGTGACGTGCTGAATGAGATTGAGGATTATCTGGGCTCAGTCGATGTCAACAGCGATCCGGGCGTGCATCAGGAGCAGTTTGACTTTGCTTTTGTGTAGTAGGTTGTGGCCAGACTCCCTCTCCCTTTGGGAGAGGGCCGGGGTGAGGGTGCGTAGCATAGCTGGAGAAACAAAAGGAAAAGAATTCTTATCTTCTCGCGCGGTAAGCCCTCACCCTAACCCTCTCCCAGAGGGAGAGGGAACATTTATCTCTTCAACTCATCAACCTTCTGCCGATCCGAAGCCGCACTCGCCCGGTCGCCGATTGCCTGATAAACGTTTGCGCGGTTGCTATACGCCAGCGCATACCGTGGATTGACTTCGATTGCCTTGCTGTAATCGGCGATAGCGCGCCCATAATCCTTCCGGAAGTAATAGACATTCCCGCGGTTGTTGTAGAAAGCTGCCGCCTCTTGCGGGTCGAGTTCAATCGCTTTGTTGTAATCAGCAACAGCCTGATCGAGATTCCCTTTGTAATAGTAAGAAAGCCCGCGGCCGTTGTAAGCCCAGGCAAGTTGCGGGTTCAGCTCGATCGCCTTGTCGTATTCTGCGATCGCGCGATCAAAATCTTTTCGATCATAATAAACATTCCCACGATCCTGATAAGCCCATGACCACTGCGGGTCGATTCTGATCGCCTCGTTATAATCAGCCAGCGCTCGGTCTTTCTGTCCATTGTAGTAGTAAGCATTCCCGCGATTATCGTAGGCCCAGGCAAAGCGCGGGTTGAGTTCTATGGCTTTGTTGTAGTCAGCAATCGCCCGTTTGTAATCCTGGCGGTAAAAGTAAACGTGCCCTCGGTTGTTGTAGGCCCGCGCATCACGCGGATCGAGTTCCATGGTCTTGTTGTAGTCGGCGATCGCATGGTCGTAATCGCCTTTGTAGGCGTAAGCGTTGCCGCGCGCGCTGTAAGCAGCCGCGTACTGTGGATCGATTTCGATTGCTTTGCTGAGATCACTCAGCGCCCGGTCGTAATCCCGAATGTTGGTGTAATAAATCCCGCGGTTGTTGTAAGCGGGAGCGAATTTCGAATCGATCTCAATGGCCTTATTCCAGTCAGCGAGCGCATTGACGTATTCCCGCTTGTCGTTGTAGGCGTTTGCGCGATTGTGATAAGGCCACACGAACCGCCGATCGAGTTCGATTGCTCGCGTACAATCGCTCACCGCGAGGTCGGGCTTTCCCAGCCTCCATCTGGAATAACACCGAGCTTCATACTCCTCGGCGCTTACAGCGCTCGCCAGCAATCGCTCGACTTCCTCCGCATCGCGCTTACCCTGGTCCGACTCGCTGCTGACGTAATAAGCGCCCGAGCGCGCCCGCAGGGCCAGAACGTTTCGTGGATTACTGACCAATTCGGCGGTGGTCTCGCGCACCACGGTGGGCGCGTTTACCTGACCGCG
>QHXG01000064.1:0-15058 GCA_003222845.1 Acidobacteriota bacterium
AGCTGCCGCCTGAAAGCGGCGGGCAGCGCGCCCTGACCGTAAGCGTGATCGCCGTTTTTATGATCGTGCTTGTCGGCAGCGTGCTCGTCGCGCGCAGAAATTTGCGACAAGGGCGCGGCGATCGTCGTGGCGCCGCGCGTGTGGCGGTTTTCTTTTTCGTCGTGCGGATGTCGGTCTGGCTTTTCGCGGAACATCACAGCGGCTTGCTCGATCTAGAGTTCACCCTGTTCATTGTGTCTATTGCCCGGGCCGGGTTCGCCGCGGCTTTCCTTTGGATGCTTTACGTTGCGCTCGAGCCTTTCATTCGGCGACGCTGGCCCGATCGAATTATTTCGTGGAGCCGTTTGTTGGCGGGCAACATTCGCGATCCGCTGGTTGGTCGCGACCTTCTGTTCGGCGCAGTGTTTGGCGCGGCGATGATTCTCTGCACGTTGATTAGCTATGTTGGATTGCGATGGATCGGACGGCCGCCCGAGTTAGCGATCAACCCGGGCAGCGAGGAGATCGGCGCGCATCTGTTCTTCGCCAAGTTTGCCTCGCAAATCACCGCCGGCCTCTTCCTCGCGTTCTTCGCGTTCGTCATGTTGCTGCTGTTCGTCGTGATCCTGCGACGCGAGCGGCCGGCATTGATTCCGCTTTGGCTCCTCATCCTGGCCCTCAGCATGCTGGTTATGCAGGCGAATCTGATGATGATCCCGCTCGTGGCGCTCGACGCTTTCATCTTTGTTTTCGTGCTTTATCGCTACGGGCTGCTGGCGTTGGCCTTTGCTTTATTCGTGAGTCATCTCTGGGTCTTCTTTCCGATCACCAGCGACTTCACGGCGTGGTATGCAACCGATTTCATCATCTCGCTCGTCATATGCATCGCACTTGCCGTCTATGGGTTTTACACCAGCTTGGGCGGTCAGCCGGTTTTCAAGGGTGGACTGTTGCAGGAGTAACTTTAACGAAATACGGACGTGGCGAAATCCACACACGATCACGGAGCTGCATTTCGCGCTGGCTATGTCGCCCTCATCGGCCGACCCAATGCCGGTAAGTCGACGCTGTTGAATCGTCTGGTCGGAGAAAAGATCGCCGCAGTTTCTAACAAACCGCAAACAACTCGCTTCAAGATTCTGGGGATCGTTAATCGTCCTGAAGGACAGATTGTTTTGGTAGACACGCCGGGCGTGCACAAACCTGGTTACGAATTAAATCGGCGCATGATGGCCGCGGTGCACGACGCATTGCTCGGCGTCGATCTGGTTTGCTTGATTCGCGATGCTTCTGTTTCGACGGGTCATGGCGATCGGTTCACGCTCGATCTGGTTAAGCAATCAGACAAGCCCGCGCTGCTGCTGCTGAACAAAACAGACAATCTGGCTGACAAGTCGAAGCTGCTGCCACTGATCGAATGGTATCAGCAAGAGCACAGCTGGCGAGCCATTGTTCCCATCTCGGCATTAAAAGGCGATCAGATCCAAGAACTCCTCGACGAAATCATCGAACACATCCCGGTCGGCGAGCAATTGTTTTCTGAAGACGAATTCACCGATCAGCCAATGCGCGTGCTGGCCGCTGAGATCGTGCGCGAAAAAATTCTCGAAGTAACCGGCGAAGAGATTCCCTACGTGACCGCGGTAGTAACGGAAAAATGGGAAGAAGTGCGTGAAGATTTCACGCGAATCTATTGCGCTATCTTTGTCGAGAGAGGATCGCAAAAGAAAATCATCATTGGCCACGGGGCGCAGCGGTTGAAACAGATCGGCATCCGCGCGCGGCGCGATATTGAAAAGATGCTCGGCCATCGCTGTCATCTGGAGCTGTTTGTGAAAGTCGAAGAAGATTGGCGCGATAAGGAACGCCTGCTTGACCAGCTAGGCGTTGGAAAGGAAGGTTAGCCCGATGAACCAATTCAACAAACTCCCGAGTCTGGTCCAGATTTTTCCGGCTGAGTTTGTCGGGGTGATGTTTCTTTCGGTGCCAATTTCCAAGTTGTACGAGCGACTTTAGCGGTATGAGCGTTCTGACGAGGAAACTCGAGAAGAGAGTCTGGTGCGCACTCGATGTGACTGTAGAAGTCGCGGCGCGCGAGGCTGTCGAGTACGGCTTCATTGAAGCCGGATCATTAGGAACTGAAACCGACACCACCGATGGACCTGTCATTCACATCACCGGATATTTCGACCAGTTCCAAGACAGCGAACGGATCCGAAATGAACTGTTCGACGCGCTGCGAATCTATGATCTTCCAAACTCTTCGCTGCGCGAAATTAATGTGCGCGAGGTCGAAGATCGCGATTGGCTTGCGGAATGGAAGAAAGACTGGCAGCCCGCCCGGGTGGGCCGCTTCATCATCGCGCCGCCGTGGATCGAGTCAGTACCACCTGCGTCAGCGGCCAGGTCGAGTGAGGCGCCAATCGTCGTTCACATCAACCCAGGCATGGCCTTTGGCACGGGCACACATGAAACGACGCGCCTTTGTTTGAAAGCGATAGAAAAATATTTCCGTGGCGGAAGCTTTCTTGATGTTGGAACCGGGACCGGGATCCTGGCAATCGCGGCGTCGAAAGTGTTTTCTGATGCGCACATCGCGGGCTGCGACACTGACGCCGAGGCGGTCGCGATCGCGAAAGAGAATGCGCGCCTGAACGACGTTGAAGATCGAATTGACTTCCGAGTCGGCAGCGTTGATGAGGAGACTCCATCCGCTGATCTGGTTTGTGCGAATCTTACGGCGCCCGTGATTGTTGAGTCGCTGCCATTGCTGCTGGGCGTCAGTTGTGGCCGTCTGATCTTGTCGGGGATCCTCGACTCTCAGATCGAGATGGTTCAGTCGCGTTTGCTGGAGTTGGGCGCGGCCGATCTTGAATTCAATAGCGATGGCGAGTGGGTGTCAATCGTGGTATAGCAATGACTCGTCGAAGATTCTACGCGCCGCCCGAAGCACTCTCGCTGGGCAAGAAATCGGTAACGCTAAGCGCTGAAGAAACCCGCCACGCGCGCGATGTGCTGCGTTTGCAGCGCGGCGAGGAAGTTTACGTCTTTGATGGCGAGGGCCTCGAGTATCGCTGTGTGATTGCTGAACTCAAACGCGACTCAGTCAAAGTCGATTTGCTGGACCAAGTTAAACCTGCGCGTCCGGAGTCGCGTCTGGATCTGATCTTGGGCGTGGCTTTGCTGAAAGGAGAAAAATTTGATCTGGTGGTGCAAAAAGCAACTGAACTGGGCGCAACTCGCTTCATCCCCATTCTGACGAATCGCGCTGACGTGCGAATTCGGAGCGGTGACGATGCCAAGCGAAAGCTGATGCGCTGGCAACGCATTGCCCTCGAGGCGACAAAGCAATGTGGCCGAGCGCGGTTGATGAAAATTGACGCGGCGGTTGCTTTTGAAGAACTGATTGAGCGCGTCGGCCAACGGGATGAATTACGGTTAATGTTTGCCGAACGCGGAGGATCGTCGTTTTCCCAAGTCTTAAAGGATCTTGCGTCGACGCGCACCAAAGTTATTGCGATAATCGGCCCAGAGGGCGGGTGGACCGATGCCGAAATAGATGAAGCTAATAAGAAGAGTTGGAGAATCGTGACGCTTGGGGGCCGCACCCTGCGGGCCGAAACGGCGGCAATAGTAGCGGCCACGTTACTGCAGCATCGCCTTGGGGATTTATGAATCTGCAGATCGATCGAAACCCAACGGAACAGACGAATCGATTTGATCGTTTCTTCAATGTCGATGGAATTCAATCAGAAAGAGATAGTTGACCGAGCGCGCCGCGATTTGGTGGCCAGGATCGGCCTCAGCGAAGACGAAATTGCAGAGGAATCGGTCGAGCAGGTTGATTTTCCCGACGCTGCGCTGGGCGCCCCGATTGAAGACGAGATGAGCGCGCAAGTGATTACGCCCGGCTGGCGCATTCGTCTTAACGCGCAAAATCGATCATATGAATATCGCGCCGCTGGGAGACAGTTACGATTGGTGAATTTCAAAGGCGGGAATCATAGAATTTGAATTGGCCGCGAAAACGCACAAAAGGCCCACAAGAATGGATGGGGAGCGAAAGCATTTTCTTCGTTTGTATCTTTGAGCATTTTGCGCCTTTTTGTGGCTTATAAAAGGTTTACCTATGTCACGCAATAACATCTGGGCTCATCTGGCAATCGCTCTGGTTTTGGTCCTGGTCGCCGCCTTCGCCGGCCAGATCGCAAAGTGGCGCAGGCATTGGACACCGGTGAAACAATCTTCATCGTCTCAGGAAACCTCGGCAGGCTCAGACGAAAGCGAAGAAATCAACAGTGACGATCAGCGCGACGATCGTAAGGCCGAAGTGCTGGTGCGCTTTCGCGCCGGCATCACCCAGGACGCGATTGAGAAGATTGCGCAAAAGCTGAATGACGAAATCGAAGATCGAATTGAGGCGATCGATGGGCTCGAAGTGATCGAAGACGAGAATGGCAAGGACGCCGAGTCGCTTGTGGCCCAGTATCGAGCGCTGCCTGAAGTTGAATATGCCGAAGCGAACAGCGAAATCAAACTCGACCACGAAGACAGTGGCCGCAAGCACGTGCATGCCGACGACGAATTATTCTTTCGGCAGTGGGGACTCTTCAATAGCGGCCAGAACGGAGGCCGTGCCGGCGCCGACATCAGTGCGATGCGCGCCTGGGCCGTGACTACGGGCAGCGATAAGACAGTGGTTGCAGTGCTCGACAGCGGCGTTGATTACACGCATCCCGATCTCACGAACAATATCTGGACGCGTCCGCCGATCATCAAAGCATACCAGGACGACGACCTGACTTCGGATGGTCCAATCGACGATGTCCACGGTTTTAATCTCGTGGAAGACAATGGCGACCCGATGGATGATAACGGGCATGGAACGCACTGCGCGGGCATCATCGGCGCGGAGGGTGGCAACGGCCTGGGCGTCGCGGGCGTGAACTGGAACGTAAAGATCATGCCGCTGAAATTCATGGACGAGAACGGCTCAGGCACGACGAAGGATGCGATTGAAGCAATCAACTACGTTATCGATCGCAAACGCGCGGGGGTGAATGTGCGAATAATTTCAGCGAGTTGGGGTTCCACCATAAAATCGCGCGCGCTCGAAGACGTAATTCGCAAAGCGGGCGAAGAAGGAATTCTGTTTGTCGCGGCCGCTGGTAATTCGAGTTCGGATAACGACCGCGCGCCGCATTATCCGGCCAGCTACGATCTCGGCAACGTCATCAGCGTGGCCGCCGTGAATCGCAACGACCAGTTAGCTTCGTTCTCAAATTATGGAGCCAAGTCCGTGCAAGTCGCCGCTCCCGGCGAAGAGATTTTGAGCACCTGGCTGGAACATGACTTCAGAGAATTGAAAGGAACGTCCATGGCGACCCCATTCGTCTCCGGCGTCGCGGCGCTAATTCTTTCGCAGAATCCGAATCTGCCGGTCAGCGACTTGCGCGCGAAGCTTTTGAAATCCGTTGACCCAATTCCTTCTTTGAAAGGAAAAGTTTCCAGCGGCGGCAGGATTAATGCGGCGAAGGCGGTGGGGGCTGAGTAGACGCTTCGAGAAAATCTCGCGGGGTGATTATTCGCACTCCTCGAAAAGGATCGAGGTCCAGTAAGTCATCGTCGCCGGTGATGATGAAATCGGCTTCGCCGCAAATAGCTAGTTCAAGGAACTTGTTATCTTTGGGATCGCGACAAACATCTATTTGCTCTGTGATCTCGACCAGTTCGGTTTCGTTGAGAAGAGCCACAAGAAACCGCAAGCGCTCAGACTCAGTCACATACCGCTCAAATTTTTCGCGAGTGAGGACTTCGGCAATTTCAAGCAAAACTGGGATTGAAATTAAGATCGAACCCTGATCGAGGCCCTTGTCCAGCGCTCGCCGCGGAACCGACCCGGGCAGCAGCGTTGCGCTGACAACCACGTTGGTGTCCAGCACGACACGCAAATCAGTCACCCTCGAGAATCGACTCTAGTATTTCCGGAGTTAGTCCTCTTTGCTGCGCCTTTTCACCGATTTCGTCCATCACTCTCTTCAATGAGCTTGATCTGGTGTTTGCATACTCCTGGAGCAAGATGCTAACTAGCGCCTCGACTTTTTGACGCTCGGCCTGAGACGCCGACTTGAAGACGCGCGCGGCGTCGGCTTCGATTCTCAAGGTTATTGGTTCCGTCATCATCAGTTCTTCGGAGAAATTAGTTTAGCAGCACGAACCGATTCGAGCCTAGCGTTCGGCGTCAGGCAGGGTAACGATCGCGATCCGATCTCCCTTCGGGCTGATCGCAATGCGCGTGATGCCTTTCACCCCGGCTTTACTGAAGTCGCCGATCTCTTCCCAGTTTTTTCCTCGCAGCGGAACCAACGAGAACAGCTTCGAATCTTTCGCCATCAGCAGCGTACCGGAAGGCAGCCACGCGTAATCCTCGACTCCCGTCAAGGTTGCCGTGAGCGAAGCACTGGTGTAGGTCCGCAAATCGAATTCCTTGATCGTCCATTCGCGATCGGAAATCTTGTGCACGAAACTGAATTTGTTTTGATGAGGAATGCGCCGCAGGATGCGGCCGGGATTCTCCGCGACGACTTCCGCTTTCTCGCTTTGCACATCCACGATCTGCAAAGTGTTCGGCTTGCCTTTTGCACCCAGGATGAAGAGTGCGAGCGTGTGATCGTCAATCCAAAGGTGATAACCGACGGGCTTAATATTTGCCAGAATCAGTGATGGCTGTCCACCATTCTGGGGAAACTTCCAGAGCCGTTGCGTGCCATCAGCTTCGACGCGCACGACGGAAACATTCTTTCCATCGGACATCAGCGTCGGCGAGTATTCGCTTTCCGGTGTGTTCGTGATTTGCGACGTGGCCCGGCTGCGAAGGTCGTAACGATAAATATCCGCTTGCTTGTCTCTGATCGAAGTGTAGAGAATGCTCCGACCGTCCGGGAGGAAAAAGGGTTGATTGTTATAGCCGGCGAAGGCTGTGATCTTGACCGGTGGGCCAAATCGCATCCCGCCTCGCTCGTTCTTGACGTCTACAATGAAGATGTCGCTGAAGGCTGGCGTCGCAGTCGGCGAAGGTGACGGAGTCTGCGATCGCGCGGCCGCGCCTATTCCGATAATAATCAAAGCCGCCAACGCTGCTTCCCGTAAATAGCCTGAAGTGTTTTGCATTTTCAGGTTGATATAACACGCCGTCCGCTACCTATCAAGGCACATCGGCGGAAACATGCTTACCTTCCGGAAGCGCAAACGCGCGCTTGCGCGGGCGCCGCTCCCTGTGTGATTATTGGTCTATGAAGACAGTCATTCCGAAGCCCAATCTTTCAAGGAGCCGATAAAGAGTGAAAGCGGAGTTATCGCAGTTAATCGCTTTGCAGAATGCCGATACAGATATAAGAAGACTACAGGCCGAGATAGAGAGCATCCCTGAGAGGCGCGCCGAGATCGAAAAGGAATTCGAGCGGCGCACCTTTGAAATTCGCGCCCTCGAAGAACGCCGCGACGCAGCCTTCCACGAACGCGCCCGCCTGGAAAAAGAAATCTTCGATCAGAAACAACGCGCCGAACGCGCCGATCGAAACCTGATGGCCGCGAAAAAGCCCGACGAATACACCGCCGCAATTCGCGAAGCCGATGCCGCGCGCAAACAGATTTCCGCGTTCGAGACACAAATACTCGAGCAGATGGAAATCTTTGACCAGGCCGAGAAGGAACTAAAAGAACGCGCGCCGGAGGTCGAGAATTTGCGCGTGGATTTGGAAGCGCGGCTGAAGGCTTTCGACGACGAAGCGCAGACGCGGCAGAACCAACTGGAACAGGCTCGAGCTGGACGTGAACAGGTGATGAACGAATTGCCGAAAGCGATGAGCATGCTCTACAAACGGATCGCTTCGCGCATTCGCGACGGGGTGGCGATGGCCGAGGCCCGCAACGGCGCCTGCATGGCCTGCTACATGTCTTTGCGCCCACAGATAATGGCCGACGTGCGCCGCGGTGAAGAGGTCATCACCTGCGATAACTGCAATCGGATTCTTTATTACGCGCCCGAGAAGAAGGCCCAGCCCGTGGGTGTGTAAATCATTTCCTCTTCAAGGTCACTCGCACCGGCTCGCCCAATTGATCAGCCGGCACATCCAGTATCAGCGAGTGATAACCCTTGGCTTTGACTTTCAACTTTAGACTGCCCATGTGAATCGGCAGCAGCGCGACGATGCCGCGCTCATCCGTGTCGCCCCAGCTTTCGCAGAAAAATCCGTCCGTGCGCGTCGATTCTAGTTTGACGTAGGCGTTTCTGATAGGATTGCCGCTCTCGTCAAAAACGCGAACATCGGCGCGGCCGATGCCGTTAGTTACTTTGGGAGCGATGCCCTGGCTGGGCGGATTGTCATTGTTTGGGGAAAGCTTTTGAGAGCGCGCGACGCCGGAAGTCGCGAAGACAATTAACAGGACTGAGAGAACTTTCGACATAATTTTGAACTCCTGATTTGAAATACTGATGCTGACATAACGTGCGATGTCGGGGTTGGCAATGGCTTGTAAATTGGCCTTTAAACTAACGGCGCAGAGATTTCGCGCGGCGAGGATTATACGATATCGCCTGGATCGTTTGAAAGACTTCACCTGAGGCAACAGTGCGCCAGGAGAAATTACTGAAGCGATTCGGAGGGGGTATTTAGAGTACCAACTTCAGTTGGGTTTTTTCGCCAGGCAAAGTTCCAACTAAAGTTGGTACTCTGAACGCCGTTCAGAACGGAGAAACTTTCATGATTATTCATTTCCTGTTGTTGCTCTTGATCGCTGGTGTCTGTGGCGCCCTCGGCCAGGCGATTGGTGGTTATTCGCACGGCGGCTGTTTGGTTTCAATCGCGCTGGGTTTCATCGGTGCCTTGTTAGGCAGATGGCTCGCTGGCGCGCTTGGTTTGCCGGAACTGATCAGCCTCCCAGTTGGCGGAATGAATTTTCCGATCGTCTGGTCGATCATCGGCGCGGCGCTCTTCGTTGCTCTGATAAATCTAATCAGCCGGCGGCGAGTCTGACGTTCCTGGGTACGCAGTCGTCCCGACTGCTTCTGCGTGCGCCGTACTTAGGTTAAGCAGTCGGGACGACTGCGTACCCAGGCCCGTCGCTACCGCTCCGGGTTCTGTAACGTTTCTTCGCGGTGTGCGTCGAACCACCACGCCCAGGGAATGAAGAGCGACGTGACGAGAGTTCCAATCGCGAGCGCCTTGACGCTTCGCGGAGACGGCCCGAACGTGGCCCCCGCATAAGCGAGCAGCAGCAAAACAATGAAGGCCCACAGAGCGTAGTCTCCTATCTTGTCCTTCGCTTTTGTCTGCCGCAGATAAATCCAGACCCCGATGACGAACAGCAGCACCTCGATCGAGATCGTGGCCCAAACATGATTCCAGAGACCAAGCCCGAACAGGCGGCTCCCTGAATAAAGCGGCAAGTCTGGCCGATGCACCACATAGTCCATTAACCAATGGCTCACAACTCCTATCCAAATCACAATCGCTCCCGACGCGTAACGCGTGAAGCCAAAATAGAGCGAAGCAAATAGCGTCGCCCAACCGACGACGGCCACGAGTCCATGTGAAATCGGATAAGAGTCGAATTGAAGCCGCAGAAACGGATTGGTGTTCTGCACGATTGAAACATGTTCCCAGCCGAGCAGCAAAAATATCGGCCAGAGAAGATCCAGCAAGATCGGCGCGGCAATCAACGCGCCCAACGAAGCGCGTGGCGCTAACTTCTTGGCAATCAAGCCGACTGCATAATGGCCAATGAACATTTCGTTGCGTGGCACTCTAGCACGTAACTGATGATAGTTTGAAAAAATCTGCTCATCTCGCTAAAGTATTCGCGCAACAGCAATTCACTTTAGTTTTTGCGTTAAGGTTGCTGAAAACTCCCTCTCCCTTTGGGAGAGGGCCGGGGTGAGGGTCTGAGACGGTGACCTAATGAGTATTCTTATTTCTTTGCCCTCTAGCCCCTCACCCTAACCCTCTCCCAAAGGGAGAGGGACTTTTCCAATCTTCGAAACGAGAACGCGTTTTATCCAGGGCGATGCCACAGATTTTCCGTCACAGCACGAACTATCTGGCGCGCACCACGATCTATGGCGCGATCTTTATTTTAGTGGCTGCCTTATTCGTGGCCGCCGAGATAACTCGTTCAGGCTGGAACACGGGCCAGTACATCGAGCGGCAGCAACCAATTCAATTCAGTCATAAGCACCACGTAGGCGACGACGGCATCGATTGTCGCTATTGCCACACGTCGGTGGAAACTGCGGCGTCGGCGGGCATGCCTTCGACGGCCGTTTGCATGAACTGCCACAAACAGATTTGGGCCGACAGTCTTTACCTGGAACCGGTGCGCGCGAGTTTCAAGACCGGCAAGCCGCTGGAGTGGGTACGCGTGCACGACCTTCCTGACTTCGCGTATTTCAATCACTCGATTCATGTTAATAAGGGCGTGGGCTGTTCGACTTGCCACGGCCGCATCGATCAGATGCCGGTGGTTTCTCAAGCGGCATCCTTGCAGATGGAGTGGTGTTTGGAATGTCATCGCCAGCCGGAAAATTTCGTGCGACCCAAGACCGACATTTTCAATATGGAATGGAAGCCGCCTTCGGATCAGTACAAGCAGGGCGCGCAATTGGTAAAGAGTTATTACATTCAGGGAGCGAATGTTTTGACAAGCTGTTCGACTTGTCATCGGTGAGCTGGGTAGGCAGGCCTCCGGCCCGCTCTTATGGTTTCGATGAGTAAAGACCGTCACATCAATTTCAAGCTGCTGCGAGATCGCATCTTGTCAGGACTGCCTGCGGTAGCGGGCGGTTCACGATCATCGGAAGATCAACCACCCGCTACCGCAGGTGGTTCTGACAAGACTTACTGGCGCAGCCTCGAAGAACTCGCCGACTCACCCATCCTGGAAGAGTTCGTTCGTCGCGAATTTCCGCAGCACGCCGAAGAATGGAACGATCCCGTCGAGCGTCGCACGTTTTTGAAATTGATGGGCGCTTCCCTGGCGCTCGCCGGCTTGAGCGGCTGCGTCATTCAACCACCGGAAAAGATCGTTCCTTACGTCAAACAACCCGAAGAAGAAACTCCGGGCAAAGGTCTCTACTTCGCAACTGCATTCTCACTTGGCGGCATAGCGACGCCGGTGTTGGTGCGCAGCAACGAAGGCCGGCCGACAAAGATTGAAGGCAATCCCGATCATCCGAATAATCGCAGCAGCGATCCAAACGATAAAGGCTCGACCGCCACCGACATCTTTTCGCAGGCTTCAATTCTGACACTCTACGACCCAGACCGTTCGCAGACGCCGCTCTTCCGCGGAGAGACACGTCCATGGTCAACATTCGTCGCGGAGATTCGCGGCTTGATCGATAAAGAAAGCGACGGATTGAAAGCCAGGAAAGGCGCGGGCCTGCGTTTTCTGACGGAAACAATCACGTCGCTGACACTGGCCGCGCAGATGAAACAGATCCTCACAGACTTTCCCGAAGCGAAGTGGCATCAGTACGAACCCGTCAATCGCGACAACGCGCGTGCGGGCGCGATCATGGCGTTCGGCCAGCCGGTTAATACGATTTATGACTTCAGTAAAGCTGATCGGATTCTATCGCTTGGATCTGATTTTCTTTCGGCGATGCCGGGCTCGCTTCGTTACGCGCGCGACTATGCGGCGAAGCGGCGAATCAGTGGCGACAAGTCAGAAATGAATAGGCTGTATGTCATCGAAAGCACGCTGACGATCACCGGAGCGAATGCGGACCATCGATTTTTACTGAAGCCGACCGAGATGTTGACCTTTGCTAACCGTGCTGTGAGCGGCAAAGTATTTGATAATTGGCCTAATCCGCCAGCTTCTTTGGTGGAAGCGTGGGGCCCGCTCGCTCGCGACTTAGAACGCGTGAAAGGCATATCGTTAGTCATAGCTGGTGATGAACAACCTGCGAGCGTTCACGCGTTGGCACATATTTTTAACGACTCGCTCGGCAACGTCGGCAAGACGGTCTTCTATACCGATCCCATCGAAGCCAATTCCATCGATCAGACGCAGTCGCTGCGCGAACTCGTTGGGGACATCGATGCGGGCAAAGTAGATACGCTGATCGTCATCGGCGGCAATCCGGCTTACAACACGCCAATCGATCTGAGACTTGATTTGAATCGATTGAATAAGGTCAAGCTGCGCGCGCACCTCAGTCTTTACAACAACGAAACTTCCGAGATTTGTCACTGGCATATTCCGGCGGCGCATTATCTGGAATCGTGGGGCGACACGCGTTCTTACGACGGGACAGTCACGATCGTGCAGCCGCTGATCGCTCCGTTGTACGAAGGGAAGACGGCGCACGAAATGCTTGCGTTGTTCGGCGACAACTACGATCGGAAGACTTACGACATTGTTCGCGATTATTGGCGAACGCAGGCGCAAGGTGTCAGTACCGGGAGCGGTAGCGACCGGGTAGGAGCGGGCAGGATGCCCGCGAACCGCCCGCAGGATGCGGGCGCTCCAACGGCGGGCGCTCCGACGGATTTTGAGTCGTGGTGGCGAAAATGCTTGCATGATGGATTTGTTCCGAACACTGCGCTGCCGGCAAAGACAGTCGCATTGAAATCGGATTGGGAGAGTTCGCTGGCACAGACGAATGTGGGCGGGACGCCCGCGCTCCCAGTGGGGTCGTATGAGATTGTCTTTCGCGCCGACCCGACCATCTACGACGGACGCTTCGCAAACAATGGGTGGTTGCAGGAATTGCCGAAGCCGCTAACTAAACTTACCTGGGACAACGTAGCCCTCGTCAGCCCGATCACAGCGAGGAAACTTGGTTTGGCGAGACCGAACTACGAACAAGAGAAAAAGGGCGGCGAAGCTTTCGTCGACACGATTGAATTGAAATTGAATGGCCGCGCGATCTCCAAAGCAGTCCCGGCGTGGGTAATGCCCGGCCAGCCCGACAACGTGATCACGATTCAGCTTGGCTACGGCCGCGACCGCGCAGGTCGCGTAGGCAGCGGTCCTGGTTTCAACGCTTATGAAATTCGCACGTCAGATGCACCGTGGTCAGCTTCCGGTGTCGAAGTACGAAAGACGGGTGCGCAATATCAACTCGCCGCCACACAGGTTCACTTTTCAATGGAAGGCCGCGATATCCTGCGCGAGAGTTCGCTCGAAGAATATTTGAAGGAAAAAGATCGTCTGCGCGAGGAACTCGAGCAGCAAAAGAAAGAGCTGCACGAACTGTCGCTCTACCAGGACTTCGACTATAAGAATCAAGGACTTGGTTATGCATGGGGGATGTCGATCGACTTGAACAGTTGCGTGGGTTGCAACGCGTGCATGATTGCCTGTCAGTCTGAGAACAACATTCCGATTGTCGGCAAGGAACAGGTTTCGCGCAGCCGCGAGATGCACTGGATTCGGGTCGATGCTTACTTCAAAGGGGACGAAAACAGACCCGAAGGGCCGTTCTTTCAGCCGGTGCCATGCATGCATTGCGAGAACGCCCCGTGCGAACCAGTCTGCCCCGTGCACGCAACTGCCCACAGCGCCGAGGGCTTGAACGACATGGTTTACAACCGCTGCGTCGGCACGCGCTATTGCTCGAACAACTGTCCGTACAAAGTGCGCCGCTTCAACTTTTTACTTTACCAGGATTGGGAAACGCCGACGTATCAATTGATGCGCAATCCTGATGTCTCGGTGCGCAGCCGCGGCGTCATGGAAAAATGCACTTACTGTGTGCAGCGGATTCAGGCAGCAAAAATTCAATCCGAGATCGAAGGGCGGCCGGTGCGCGACGGCGAGATTGTGACTGCGTGCCAGTCCGTGTGTCCGACGGAAGCAATCGTGTTTGGCAACATTAACGATCCGAACAGTCGAGTATCGAAATTGAAAGCGCTGGACCGCGACTATTCATTGTTAGGTGAATTGAATACGAGACCGCGGACAACTTATTTGTCGGCGCTGCGAAATCCGAATCCGGAGATCAAGGTTTAACTCCCTCTCCCTTTGGGAGAGGGCTGGGGTGAGGGGCGAAGCTGAGAACCAGTAAACAGAGAAGTAAAGAAATAATTTCGATGCTTGTTCGCACGTAGGCCCTCACCCTAACCCTCTCCCAAAGGGAGAGGGAATCGAAGAATTGATACGCGTATGGACGAACGCGACGATCGTGATCTATCAATTCACGCGACGCATCCGGTCGTGGGCACTGAGCTGACGTTTGGCTCGGTCACCGACAAGATCAGCGCGATCGTTTTGCAGCGCAAGACTCCGGTGGGCTGGTTCATCGGCTTCGCCATTTCGTTCGCGCTGTTTCAACTGCTGCTGCTGACGATCACTAATCTTCTCTTCAATGGCATCGGCCTGTGGGGAATCAATCAACCCGTCGGTTGGGGATTCGCGATCATCAACTTTGTCTGGTGGATCGGAATCGGTCACGCGGGAACTTTGATCTCGGCGATTCTGCTTTTGCTGCGACAGAAGTGGCGAACTTCGATCAATCGCTTCGCGGAAGCAATGACTTTGTTCGCGGTGGCGCAAGCGGGAATCTTTCCAGTGATGCACCTGGGCCGGCCTTGGCTGGCCTACTGGCTGTTCCCGTATCCGAACACGATGGGCATCTGGCCGCAGTTTCGCAGCCCTTTGATGTGGGACGTATTCGCCGTCTCGACTTACGCGACTGTATCGGCAATGTTTTGGTTCGTCGGCTTGATTCCGGATTTTGCGACGCTGCGCGATCGTGCGAAGAGCAAGGTGTTTGGAATTATCTACGGCATGCTGGCGATGGGTTGGCGCGGTTCGGCTCGGCACTGGCATCGGTATGAGATGGCTTACTTGCTGCTCGCGGGGTTGGCGACGCCGCTGGTGCTTTCGGTGCACACGATTGTCAGTTTCGACTTTTCGATCGCGATAATCCCAGGTTGGCACTCGACGATCTTTCCGCCTTACTTCGTGGCCGGAGCGATCTACGCGGGTTTTGCGATGGTTCTGTTGCTCACGATTCCGCTGCGCAAGGTCTACGGCCTTGAGAGTTTCATCACGATGCGCCACATGCACA
>QHXG01000064.1:15070-16944 GCA_003222845.1 Acidobacteriota bacterium
TGTCGCGTACGGCTACGTGATGGAAGCGTTCTTCGGATGGTACAGCGGCAACGGCTACGAGCACTTCATGATTTGGAACCGCATGCACGGGCCGTATGCGCCTTACTACTGGACTTTGATTCTATGCAATGGATTCACGCCGCAGCTTTTGTGGATCAAGAAGGTGCGGGCAAACCTTTTGGCGTTGTGGTTGATCTCGCTGGTGGTGAGCGTCGGCATGTGGCTGGAGCGCTTCGTGATCGTGGTGACGAGTCTGAATCGAGATTTTCTGCCATCGTCGTGGGGCTTTTACAAACCGACGCAGTGGGATTGGGCGATGTTCATCGGCACAATCGGATTTTTCCTGGCGCTGGTGTTTTTGTTCATTCGCTTCCTGCCGATGATTTCGATCTTCGAGATGCGGACGATTTTACCGGAGGCCGAAGTTGAGGAATGAGGTGGGGCGGAGGGAGGAAGGCCGTTTTCATTTTCCATTTGTCATTTGACATTTTTCATTTGGACATTTCCCTGCAACTTGCGAACTTGATCTAAGAGGCGCGTCATGGTTGAGACCAATGGCAAATGACAAATGGAAAATGAAAACGATTAACCGATTCGCATGAAACACAACCCGCGACGTCTTTATGGTGTAATGGCCCAGTTCGACACTCCGAGCCGGCTGGTCGCGGCCGCGCGCGAGACTTACGCCGCCGGATATCGTCAGATTAACGGATACTCTCCGTTTCCGATCGAAGAATTGACGGAGGCGATCGGCTTCAAGCGGACGACCCTGCCGCTAATCGTTTTGGCGGGCGGTATCATTGGCGCGTTGGGTGGATTTTTCATGCAGTACTGGATGGAAGTGATCGACTATCCCATCAATGTCGGCGGCAAACCATTTAATAGTTGGCCGGCGTTCGTTCCGATTACGTTTGAATGCACGGTGCTGGTGGCGTCGTTTGCCGCGGTACTTGGGATGCTGGCGCTGAATAAGCTGCCGCAACCGTATCATCCGGTCTTCAACGCCCCAAACTTTGCGCTGGCGACGCGTGACAGTTTCTTTCTGGTGATTGAATCGAAGGATCCGAAATTTGAACACGACGAAGCGATGAAGTTCTTGAAGACTCTTGAGCCGATGGATGTTTGTGATGTGGAACTGTGAATCAGTTAGCAGTGAGCAGAAAGCAGTAAGCAGTTGGCGGCCGTTCGCCTTCAATGGTTCTTCTCCGTGCGACCTCAGTGACCCTCTGTGTCTCTGTGGTAAGCGTTCGCTGAATAATTTCACCACAGAGGCACGGAGAACCACAGAGCGGCACAGAGAGATTTCAAGAAACAGGCGCGCCTTCGTTTTACTGCTCACGGCTTACTGCTTACTGCTTACAGCTGCGTGCAGGCGAGACATGCAGGATCAGCCAAAGACGATAGCTTATCGCGAGAGTTCGTTCTACAAAGATGGCACTGGCTCAAGGCCGTTGGTCGAGGGCACGGTGCCGCGCGGTTACTTGCGCGAGGATCGCGAATTCTATCTGGGGAAGAAGTCGACGGCGACCACGCAAACGGGTCCAACCTTTACGCAGCCGGCGGGCGCTCAAGCAACGGCGCCATCCATCAGGTTGCCGAACGCGCCCGTTACAGCGACGAACGCCGCGGCGATGTATCCGGACGACGTTGAGGCGTTCCCGTTTATGATCACCAAAGAAGCACTTGATCGCGGACAGGAGCGTTATCAGATTTTCTGTTCCGTATGTCATGGTATGACCGGTTATGGCGACGGCATGATAGCTCGGCGCGGATTCAACAAACCCGCTCCCGCGTCATATCACCAGGATCGTTTGCGTCAGGCGCCGGTGGGCCATTTCTTCGACGTGATGACGAATGGTTGGGGCGCGATGCCG